>JBECUL010000022.1:0-33727 GCA_040225955.1 Candidatus Asgardarchaeum abyssi
ATCGGCGGTGAAGAGGATGTTTGGTGAGACGGTGCGGGCACACAAGTGGGACCAGATGGTCAAGGAGGTGATATTCCGTTTCATATTTTATAACGTTGTTATATCGATATGAAAAGTTGTTGATGTGAGGCTCGTGGGAACCTGAGTTGAGTTCAAGTGTGAAGTCATCTCAGACTCAAACTTTATTTGTTCAACAAAGCAGTTTCTATGGTAACATTCGAAAATGGGTGATTTATAAGTGATTTACCATGAGCCTTCAACTCCTAAGTGCTAAAACGGTGTTATACCACCTATTCTCAGATGTTACCCTATTAATAAATTAATAAAGCACTTAATGCTTTTTGTACGTAGAAAACTCTATGCTCCGAAAAAAGAAAAAAATATATATTGCTCAGACAAATTCGAGATAGCATTCACTTAGAAAATCATAGTGACTTGTTTAAAGACAATAATTGGTGATTTAAATGCCAACAGTCTATGATGTTCCAGCAAGTAAACTGATAGAGCGCGTAGCTAAGGAACTTAAGAAAATGCCAGAAATAAAGCCCCCTGAATGGGCAAAATTTGTTAAAACAGGAATTCATAAGGAGCGTGCTCCTGAACAACCGGACTGGTGGTATATTAGATGCGCGTCTATTCTTAGAAAAATATACATTCATGGTCCAGTAGGTATAAGTAGACTTAGGGTTGCATATGGAGGGCGACAAAAACGTGGATTTGCGCCGGAGCATTTTAGGAGGGGGAGCGGTTCGATTATTCGTAAAGCTCTTCAGCAACTAGAAAAAGCAGGACTTATTGAAAAAACTAATCGAGAGGGGCGTATTATTTCACGTAAAGGTCGTAGTTTCTTAGATCGTATAGCCTATGATATATTTAAGGGGATGGCTAAAGAGAGATCAGAACTTCAAAAATATCTCTAATCTGTATCTTGTAAATTTATGATATTATATAGTAACTTAATATAAGAAATAAGATATATGGATAGTTTATGAATAGATTATTGAGTGACCAAAAATGAGTGACAAGGAATTAGCAGAGTTAAGAAAAAGAAAAATGATGGAACTTCAGAGGCAGTTAATAGAGTCGCAGATTAGAGCTCAGCAAGAAGAACAAGCTAGACTAGAATTTGAACGACAAAAAGAAGCAATATTGCGCAGAATTCTTACATCCGAAGCTAGGAGTAGGCTTGCTAATTTGAAAATAGTTAAACCAGAACTTGTAGAGCAAGTAGAATTACAATTGATACAATTAGCTCAAGCTGGTAGGTTACCAACTCCAATAACAGATGATCAGTTAAAGGCTATTTTAAAAAGGATAGCTTCCTCTAAGAGAGAGCCAAGAATTATTTTTAAGTAGAGGTGTTTAAAATGGCACGAAACAAACCATTAGGTAAAAAATTAAGGCTTGCTAGAGCAGGACGTTTAGCAAGAGCGGTTCCAACATGGATTATTGCAAAAACTAGAGGAAGAGTTAGAACAAGTAATAAAAGAAGGCGATGGCGCCAACAAAGAATCAAACCGTGAGGTGAATTAAATGTCAAAAGAGGATAAATCTAAACCAGCTGCCGAAATGATTGGCGAGGAAGAAGAAGCTCAAATTGTAGAGGAGCGGATATATACCGTTCCCCTTCAAGATGTAATATATAAACCAAAATACATGCGGGCTGAAAAGGCTATACGAATTCTCCGAAAATTTGTAACTAGACATATGAAACCAGAAGTTCTCATAATAGATCCTAAAGTTAATGAAGCCATATGGGCGAGAGGCATAAAAAATCCCCCTAGGAGAATAAAAATCCGTGCAACCAAAGACTCAGAGGGCGTGGTCAAGGTTTACTTAGCATAACTATTCATGACTTTTATCATTATTTTTATCAATAACACTACAATGGAGATGATACACTTTGTCAATTACAAAACTAAGCTTTGGAACCAATCCATACATAGGTGCTTATCTTAGGGCTACTGACAAATACGTGTTAGCTCCTCCTGAAATAAAACCTAGTGCTATAGAGTTAATTGCAAAAACTCTAAAAGTGCCTGTTATAAAAGTGCACATTGGTAATTCATCATTATTAGGGGTATTCACAGCAGCCAATTCTAATGGTCTAATATTGCCCGATTTCGCCACTGATGACGATATAAAAATGTTGAAAAGAGAACTACCTGACGACATAAACATTATTCAATTGCCAACCAAATATAACGCAATAGGTAATCTTATTATCACTAATGATCATGGTGCTATTTGTAGTCCAGTTTTTGATGATTCAATTTTAAAATTAATAGAAGACGCTCTTAATGTCGAGATAATTCGTAAGAGAATAGTCTCTTCCGATATTGTAGGAACAATTGGTGTTGCGACAAATAAAGGAGCCCTTTTTCACCCTCTAACTACAGATGATGAGTTAGAGTTAATAAGTAATGTTTTGCATGTTCCCGTAGATATAGGAACCGTGAATTTAGGTTCTCCTTATATCGCAATAGGTCTCGTTGCAAATTCAAATGGGGCTCTTGTTGGATCGGAAACTACAGGTCCTGAAATTGTAAAAATATCGCATGCACTTAATATTGTTGAAACTGAATAAATGGTGGTCGTTATGGGTGAGGTAAAAAATTATCGAATTTCTGGAAAATTCAAGAAAGGGAAAATTGTATATAAGTTTACAAAGTATGTCAGGGCTCTTAAAGAGGAGCAAGCCGTTGAGTTAGTTTACTCTATTATTGGAGGTAATCATAAAGTAAATCGTAGATTAATAAAGATTGAAAAAATCGAGGAAATACCACCCGACGAAATTAAAGATCCAGTAATCGCTTTTATTGCGGGGGTTGAATGACTTGAGCAAGCAACCACAATCAAGATCGGTACGAGCTAAGATAGGTGAAATATTATATCTAATGCAAATATATGAGGCTCAAGCTAGGTCATTAAATGAGCAGCTAAATTTAATAAATCTAAAGCTTGAAGAGCTAAAGTCAGCTAAAGCATTTCTTGATTCATTAAAGACTATTGATGTTAATACCGAGCTTCTTTTCCCGATAGGCGGTGGTGTTTTCGTAAAAGGCAGAATCTCTAACAAAGAATACGTTTTAATGGACATAGGAGCTAATGTTATTGTGAAAAGAGCAGTTTCAGAATCGACAGATGCTGTTAATAATAATATTATAAATTTAGAAGATGCGAAAACTAAGATAGAAGGGCAATTAGCTCAGGTAATTCAAAAATATAATGAACTACAAAAGCTTCTCGAAAGATATAGTGAATCGATGGAGGAGGCTCGCAAATAATTGTTTGAGAAATTAAAATCTGCAATTGCTCAATCGTTAGAGAAATTATCAAAAAAGGTAATTTCTGAAAAGGATTTAGAAGATATTCTATGGGAACTACAATTAATGTTAGTTCAAAATGATGTTGCTTACGATGCTGCTGAAAAAATAATTAGCGATGTCAAAGATAGATTAATAGGTATAAAAGTAAGTAGATTCGGTAATGTTAAAGAGCTTGCAATGGAAGCACTTCGAGATGCCATTAGTTCTATAATAACGATACCCGATATGAATATAGACGTTATTAATTTAATCGAAGAGAAAAGAAAAAAAGGTGAGCCAGCAGTACTGCTTTTTGTTGGAATAAATGGTACTGGAAAAACAACCACAATCGCGAAATTGGCTTATTATCTTAGGAAGAAAGGTTATCGTGTAGTACTGGCAGCAGCCGATACATTTCGTGCGGGGAGTATTGAACAACTAAAAATTCATGCTGATAAGCTAAACCTAAGAGTTATAAGCCATAAATATGGTTCAGATGCTGCTGCCGTAGCATACGATGCAATAGAGCATGCTAAAGCAAGAAATATCGATGTGGTCTTGATAGATACCGCTGGTAGGATGCAAACCGATAGAAATCTGATGGACGAAGTCAGCAAAATTAAGCGCATAGCAAATCCTGACTTAACAATACTTATCGTTGACTCACTAACAGGAAATGATGCGGTTCAGCAAGCCATAACTTTTAATAATTACATAGGTGTTGATGCTATAATATTAACTAAGACTGATGCCGATGAAAAAGGTGGAACCGCTATTAGCGTAGTATATTCAATTAAAAAACCAATAATATTTATCGGTACAGGTCAGAAATATGAGGATCTAGCAGAGTTTAATCCAAAATTTTATTTAGAAAGGATTCTTCCTTGATGGAGAAAAAGCAATCAAAATTAAGCGGGTGGTTTTTTGATTGCAGTTATTTTCTCAGAAAAGGATATTGCTAGTTTAAATATTAAAGAAAGACTGCGTGAATTAGGATATCTTAAAGATGCAATCGGTAAATTAGATAATAATCTCGCCTATAGATTTAAGGATATTCTTTTTGTAACAATAAAGAAGGATTTAATTTATGCAGATTATTTAGACGCATTACTAAAGGATTATCAAATAAGTTTATACATATTTGCTAGTAGACATAAATCAGAATCAGAAATACCTGCATTATTAACGCATACTACTGGAAATTGGACCGATAAAGCCCTTTTCGGAGGCTCACCCAACTCTCTTGCTATTGCTCCAGCTATAGCGTTAAAATATGCATATCAAAGATTAAATTATTATGTGGATGAATACAAGCTTAGAGACAAGTTTATGGTGTCGTATGAAGTATCTCATCATGGGCCTACAAACCTTTCAATACCCTTAATTTTCATTGAGTTGGGTAGTAGCCCTGAAAATTGGAGAGATGAAAAAGGTGCTACTGTTTTAGCTAATACAATAATAGATTTAGCAGAAAATTATAACACCTTACTAAATTCTGATTTTGAAATTGCAATAGGGTTTGGTGGTTCTCATTACTGCCCATCTTTTAGTAACTTGATTTTAAATAGCCCATACGCTTTTGGGCATATAGCACCAAAATATGCTTTTGATGCTGGCATGAAACCTGAGATGATAATACAGGCTTACCATCGAACATATCCAAAACCAAAATATGCAATACTAGACTGGAAGGGTCTAAAGAAAGAATATAGAGACATTGTCATTTCAAAAGCGGAAGAATTAGGATTAACAGTTAAAAAAACAAAAGAAATAGAAAAAGATAGATCATGTCAATGATATTTTAAGCCTTTTTACCAATTCCTTATATCGGTTTCTTACAGTTACTTCTGTTACGTGAGCCACTTCAGCAATCTCTCTCTGAGTTCTTTTCTCTCCAGTTAATAAACCAGCAATATAAATAGCTGCTGCTGCTAATCCAGTAGGATCCTTGCCTGCAGTAATTCTTGCTTTTTTTGCTTCCTGTAATATTTCGATTGCTTTTTCTAATGTTTTCCCACTTAATTTTAGCTCTTGCCCAAATTTAGGAATAAAATCTATTGGATTTGCAATAGGTATCTTCAAACTAAGCTTACGTAATATCAGCCTATAACAGCGACCCAATTCCTTTCTATTTACTCTAGATTGAGATGCTATTTCAATTAATGTTCTTGGCACCTTTCTTAATCTACATGCTGCATAAACAGCTGCAGCAATCATGGCCTCGATGGAACGTCCCCTAATTAATCTTTGTTCTATTGTTTTCCTATAAATCATCGCAGCGTCTTCTTGGACATTTTTTGGGACTCCAAGCTGACTAGCAAGTCTATCTAATTCAGCCATAGCAACAGCTAAATTTCTTTCTATTGAGCTATATACTCTACTTCTAGTTTGCCATTTCCTAAGCCTATAGATCTGAGCCCTTTTAGAGGGCGTTAGTTTTTTCCCATAAGCATCTTTATCTCGCCAATCAATAATGGTTGATAATCCTTTATCATGAACAGTAAGCGTAATAGGTGATCCTACTCTACTTCTAGCTTCCTTCTCATCTGGAGTAAAAGCTCTCCACTCAGGACCTTGATCAATTAAATGTTCACTAATAACAAGTCCACAATCAGCACAAACAAGCTCTCCATGCTTGGGATCTCTAATAATATTTGTACTGCCACACTCAGGGCATCTTAAAACATCTCTTTTCTCAAATTTGTTCTCATTCATATAATCTTCCTCCATAATAATATACGCAACCCTAATAACTTATTATATTACGAAAAAGCCGCCTTTCTTATTGCCTTTTAAATTTTTCGGAGATAATAATACTTAAATATTTCGGAAATTTTATAAAATCCTTGTCCTTTTTTTTATTTAAATACTATAAAAAACTATAATAGTATGGCTAAGATAAAATATGAGCTATTTTCTTAGTGGCGCGTTTCATTGTCAGAAATAATAATCCTAAGTTTGTGGTTTCCTTTGTGAGTACTGCTAAAATTGCTCTCTCTCCAGCGCTCATAAGAACAAGAGCGCCATTTTTTCCATCAACTAGAATTTTATCTATTTCTCCCTTTTTAAACTCATTCATTGCACGTTTACTCACACTTAGAATAGTTGCTGTCATAGCTGCTAGTTCTGTCTCTTTTTCTTCTTTCTTGTCTTCAGGTATTATCTTAATAGGGAGTAAGGCGCTTATTGGTAATCCGTCTTCAGTCACTATAACACTCGCTTCTATCCTGTCTCCCAATGCTTTATTGATCTCTTGAAGAATATCAAGTAGCAACTGACTTTTACCTTTTGTAGCCATTTAACTCACATCCAGCATAGTATCATAGTTTCTAATATTCTGAGTAAGAATATTAATATAATTTTTTATTCAGTAAAGTAAATTAAATAATGAATTAATATTAACCTTACAAATCGTTTTTTACAGTTGCTTATTAATAAAGATTTATTTCACAGTAAAATCAATAATAAGTGAGGAGTAGGAATATGTACTTTAGTGCGGGGGATAGTAAAGAAAATAACCCGTTGGATCCAAAGCGATTAGCGGATTTAAAATTTTACTTAGAGATAACGCCTATTCATCTCAAAATATTTGAGGCACTTCTAGATTGCGATTGGCACGAAGTTGAGGACATATTTAGGGTTGTCAGTGAAAATAGTTTAACGGTCACTAGAACAATGATCGGTATCATTTTGGGAGAGCTTCAGAATATCCTAACCTCTGATCTCCTAGAAAGTAAATTTGGATCGGAAACCTATTCTTGGCGTCTTAATCCAACGTTTAAAGATTTTTTTCAGAAAATAGCTAAAGAAGTTTCTAATAATATTGTGACTACTAAACGAAAATTCTAACATAAACATCATAAATCATAAAAGTGATAGCTGTATTCTCTTATCGGTATACTAGCTGTTTTTTAGTTTTGCAGCACTATATGGTTATTATTTTGACAAAAAAAGGTGATTACCTATGATTGAGATACATTCATGAGACATGTCCTACGAGCTTAAAACTTCTAATAAAACTTCAAAATCGGGGATTATTAGATGACGTAAAAATCATTAGCGTCTCCTAACATTCATTTTTGGCAATTGATAAAGGGGTCTTATCAGTTCCAGCCATATTTGTTAATGGAATAATGACAGCCTCCGGTATTATCGATTTTGATAGTTTAAATGATCTTCTAAAGTATCCACCTGAAGTTCAACGTAGCGTTTCATTTAATCTCAATGAGCTTACAGTTAAGTTATTAAGAGGCATTCTGGATAATTTAGTAACCACAATATGGTTTTATTTTAGTGAGGACATCGCAGTATTTCTTGAGTATTTTAAATTTATAAACGCTTTTCTCCAACTTTATGACCTTAGTGATAATGAGAGATGAATCATATTTAATAATATTAAGAACCGTTTTTTCAGAAAATAGAAGCACATATTTTGAAAAATATATTCCTAAAGCTGTCATGCCAATTTCAAAACAATTTCTAAGAGAGATTTATTGGCTTCACGAAAACCCAGTTTCTAAAGATTTCATCAAAAAGAACTATTTTCTTAATACATTTATTCACTGGGTTGTGAGTAGAGGTAGCTTTGGTAGGGTAGGATTAACCTCAACTTATCTAAAAGATAAGGTTAAATTTGAGAAAGCAAGGGTTGTATATGATTATATGTTAACTAATGTTGCTTTTGTAAAAGATTTACAAAAGCAATTAAGAAAAAGTACTGGTGATACAGATGGATGATGATATAAAAGAACTTGCAAAAATAGTTAAAAACATCCTTAGTAAGAGTGAAAAACAGTCGGTTTCACATAGATGGGGGCATGTCAAGAGGGTCTATCACAATTGTTTAAAAATTGCAAAGTATTATTCAAATGTTAATTACCGGATTTTGGAGGCTGCTGCGCTCTTGCATGATATATATCAGCCATATAATGAAAAGAAAAATCATGCAGTTCTAAGTGCTCAAAAAGCCAGAGAAATATTACAATCCCTGAATTTCAATGATGATGAAATAGATAAGATAACTCAAATAATTAAAGAGCATTCCTCAGAAAACCCTGATATAAAGCCATCCAGTATTGAAGCAAAAATACTTTTTGATGCTGATAAAATTGACGGGGTTGGTGCTGTAGGAATAGCTCGTGTTTTTGCATTTATGGGTCAGAATGGCTTTACACCTGAACAAGCAATAAGTTGGTATAAATACAAGATTGACTTAGCTCTTCCACAATTACAAACAGAGATAGGATATAAGATTGCTAAGAAAAAACTTAGTTATGTTATCAATTTTATAAAAAAATTTGAGAAAGAAAATTCTGTTAGCGATATAGTATAATACCTTAAAGAATGATGAAAACAAATAGCAATTAAAGACAATGATAGATTAAGTACCTTAATTCTTTAATAGATTATTTTATTATATCCCGTGAGATACTTTTTGTTTTTCTAATAAAATTAAAAAACGGAAAATAATCTTTTCTAATGAGAATTATAGATATATTCTTAATAGAGATTAAAGATATTATAAGGTTGCATATAAAATGATGTCCTCAAGGAGAAATTCAAAAATTATCTTTGCGGCTGGTTTTGTTCTAGGTCTATTATTAGGTATCGCTATAGGTAATATTCTTAGTTTTGCGCCCCCCTCTGAGAAAGTTATCGAATTGACAATGATTTATAGTAGCGAAAAACAAGGATGGATAGAAGAAATAGCACCTAAGTTTTTAAAATGGTGGGAAGAAAATATTCACGAATATGATATCAAAATTATTTTTAAACCTCTTGGCTCAAAAGAGTCCCTTATAGATATCATAACTGGTTCTATTCAACCAGTCATCTGGAGTCCTGCCTCCAACATATGGATTCCAATAGCCAATTATCTATGGCAGAAGGAGTATCCAACAAGTGAACCCTTAATAAAAGATGGTGATTGGAACTCTAGTGTTTATACGCCCATTGTAATTGCTACATGGGAGAACTTTGCTAAAGAATATAATATTACTGGTTTTCGAAGTCTTTATAAATTAGCACTTGAAAATCCGTCAGTATTAAAGTATGCCCACACAGATCCTAATCTTTCTAACTCTGGTTTTATGGCTATTCTATTACAGCTAGTGGCAGCTACTGGTAAACCCATGAAAAATATAACATTGGCGATGTTAAAAAATGAATCAGTTAAAGAATGGTTCAGAACCTTGGAATCTACAGCTGTTTATTATGGCTCTAGTACTGGTTTTCTAGTTCGTCACACTGTCGAGATGGGTCCTGATTCCTTAAATGTAATGGTCGTATATGAAAATCTTGTTATAGAACAAAATCTGGCTGGGGAGCCTCTTGCAAGATGGGGGCAGAAACTTATTGCTATATATCCTGAGGAGGGAACAATATTAAATGACCACCCTTTCGTAATATTAAATGCTCCTTGGGTTTCTGAGCTGCAAAGATGGGCTGCTCGAAAGTTTATTGAATATGTATTAACTGAGGATATTCAGAGATTGGCGATGAAGCACGGTTTTAGACCTATAAATCTTAATGTATCCCTTGATTTTAAATATTTTAATGAAACATTAGGTGTGTCAATAAATATAACTGTTCCATTTCATGAGGCACCTACTGATGTTGAGGTTTTAATACGTGCTCCTGATTTATGGACTGTTACAAAGGCTCAGGGTTAGGTGTCACTATGAATATGCGAAACATAGAAAAACTGCTCTCTTCAAATATATTTTTAATATTCTCACGATATGTTATTCTCGGCTTTCTCTTTGTAACAGTTTTGATACCCGCTATATATGTTTTCTCAGCCGTTATTTTAGAGTGGCCAACTGTATGGGAATGGGTATTTGCCGATCCGATAGCCGGTGATATTCGTTGGGAATTCATAAAAATTACGTTGATAAGATCCTTTGAAATAGCATTTATTGTTACAATTATTGATATAATCATTGGACTTCCTATGGGTTTGATTCTTGCTAGATATAATTTTCGTGGGAAATCATTTGTTGATACACTAATAGATCTGCCGATGGCTGTTCCAACCAGTGCCTTGGGGTTCAGCATATTCTTGTTTT
Source organism: Candidatus Asgardarchaeum abyssi (assembly GCA_040225955.1). Taxonomy (GTDB): domain Archaea; phylum Asgardarchaeota; class Asgardarchaeia; order Asgardarchaeales; family Asgardarchaeaceae; genus Asgardarchaeum; species Asgardarchaeum abyssi. Next base: position 10,376 of record JBECUL010000022.1, read on the forward strand.
GGGGGTCATCTGGTGGAATTGCTTTTATTTTGGGATTGGAGAAAGGGCTATTTTCTCTAGGCCCTATACTTGTTATGTTAGCGCATATAGCATTTACATACCCGTTTATAGTGCGTTCTATAAAAGCTATAATAGAGTCCGTAGATCTCCAATATGAATATGCCGCAAGAACATTAGGTGCACCTACATTCACTGTGTTTAGAACAATAACTCTTCCATTAATCTTGGAAGGACTTATTGCTGGTAGCATCCTAGCATTCACCAGATCTTTGGGAGAAACCGGTGCTACATTAATTGTTTCAGGGATATTTGAGACAGCACCTGTTCTTGTTGTTAAATGGCGACGTCTTTTACAAATACCAGCAGCTGCATTTTTAAGTATGCTTTTAGTTGTAATATCGATTGTGTTGCTAACTCTTGCCAAAGTTATAACACGCCAGTTTGGAGTACCCTTGAAAAAAATTTGGCTGGGTCCTGAAAAATTTCTAAGTAAAAAGCATGCTCGCCTCTCTAGAGATCTTTTCGCATTCGGTGTTTTCTTACTTATTATACTAATACCCTCACTTTATACATTTTCATATACAGCAATGTGGTGGAATGGTAGCCCCTACACAGGTCGTGTTGAATCAGGTGTTTATTATCAAGTTTTCTTATCTCCTGATAATAAATGGGAAAAATTATGGAATGCATTAATAACTTCTGTTTTGGTAGCATCGATAGTTACTGTTGTTAACTTAGCATTCGGTTTACCAATGGCTTTTCTCTTAGTAAGAGGTAGATTAGGTAAAATTAAGAATTTACTAGATAGCTTAATAGATATTCCACTTGCAATTCCAACAAGTGCCCTTGGATTTAGTGTCTTTCTATTTTGGAATAGAGCTCTTCATATATTTAATACTGGTTTCTGGCTAATTGTGATGGTTCATATAGTTTTTACATACCCGTACATGGTCCGTCCACTAATTGCTGTTGTTGAAAGCATTGACATTGAATTGGAAGAAGCTGCTAGAACATTGGGAGCTCCACCACTTACTGTTTTTAGAACAGTAACTTTACCTATTATAAGAAAAGGTATTCTCGCAGCGGTTATTATGACATTCACCAGATCTCTCTCAGAAACTGGTGCTACCATAATTGTGATGGGCATCGAAAGAACAGTTCCAGTATTAATCGTTGACTGGGTTGAAGCTCAAGCGATTCAAGCCGCTAGCTTTGCAAGTGTGTTATTAATCCTGATATCTTACATATCTCTATTGCTTGTCCGTTATATCACAAGGGAGCGTGGGTAAATATGCCTAAAATAGTTTTCAAAAATGTAACTAAGCGATACAGAAATGTTGTTGCGGTTAACAAAATTAGTTTTGAAATTGAGGATGGGGAGTATGTTACTCTACTAGGTCCATCAGGATGCGGAAAAACAACAACTCTTAAACTATTAGCAGGTTTAAGAGTACCTGATGAGGGTGAAATATGGATAGATAATCGTATTGTTAATAACGTCCCTCCAGAGGATAGAGACATAGGGTTTGTCTTCCAACACTTTGCGATTTTTCCCCATATGACAGTATGGGAGAACGTTACTTACAGCCTTAGATTGAAAGGATGGAGCGATGTGAAAATTCAAAAAGTTGCTTGGGACACTCTAGAAATGGTAAAACTAGCAGATAAAATAGATTTGTATCCTTCTCAATTGAGTGCCCCAGAATTACAAAGAGTTGGTCTAGCGAGGGCCATTGCCAAAGGTTCTAAAATTCTTTTACTTGATGAACCTCTTTCAATGTTAGACCTGAAGGTTAGGCAAGTCTTTAGACATGAAATACGAAAGCTTGTAAAGAAGTTAGGATTAACAGCAATTCATGTCACTCATGATCAAGAAGAAGCTATGGCTATAAGTGATAAGATTATTGTTATGAGACGAGGAAAGATAGTTCAAATAGGATCACCTCGTGAATTGTACAGAAAACCAAAAACTCTATTTGTAGCTAATTTTATTGGCGAATCTAACTTTTTTGTAGGATATGTTGAATCTGTATCAAAGGACTTCTCTACAATAAGAATAAGAGGGGATTATATTTTGAAATCCAGCAGAACAGAATTCTCAAAGGGTGATATGGTAGTTGCTGCTGTAAGGAAGGAAAAGTTTCACATACTTAGTCATAGCAATCAGTTTTCTTACAGAGAAAACGTCATTACGGGTGAATTAATTTTAAAGAGATCAGTTGGATTTTACTCTCGATTGCGCATACGTTTAAGATCTGGTGATATTATTGAAATAAAGGTAAGCACACTTGATGCGCTTAGACTGTCACAAAATAGTAATATAGCTTTTACGGTAAATCCCGAAGACGTTCTAGTATATCCATACCCAAAGGAGGGGCTAGAGAAGGCCCTTTCGGTTGTTTAGGTGGTGATATTATGCCAACTATTGAGTTTGTTAATGTAACTAAACGGTTCTTAAAAGACAAACTTATCAAAAATCTTAATTTGGTTATTGAAGATGGTAGCTATACGGTGTTATGCGGACCTACAGGGTCTGGTAAAACAACAATTCTACTCATGATTGCTGGTATTATTAAACCAGATAAAGGAGAAATTTATATAGATGGTGTATTGGTGAATGACATACCTCCAGAAGATAGAAATGTAGGAATAGTTTTTGAGACATATGCCCTGTTTCCTCATATGAATGTTATCCGAAATGTTACTTATGGTCCATGGGTAAGAGGTTATGATTTAGATCTAGCTATTAAAAATGGACGTGAAATTCTTGACATGTTATATCTTTCTGGCTGGGAGAATGCATATCCTCACGAACTAAGTGGTGGTATGAAACAGAGAGTGGCTTTAGCAAGAGCTATAGCGTCGAATTCTAAGATTCTTTTGCTTGATGAACCTTTGGGTGCTCTCGATGCTAAAATACGTGCTGAATTGCGTTATGAACTTAGAGAACTTGTTAAAAGCTTAAATCTAACAGCGGTTCATGCAACTCATGATATAGAAGAGGCTATGCTAATTGCGGATAAAATAGTTGTTTTGAATAATGGAATTGTAGAACAAGTTGGGACTCCTGAAGAAATATATGGGAATCCAAAATCGATTTTTGTGGCAAATTATGTCACTGAGGGCAATTTTCTAGAAGGTATAATTAAGTCTGTCGAGAACACGCACTACATCATTGAATTAAGCAATGGAGATATACTGAGAGCAAACAAAAATGGTCAAATGAGATACAGTATAAATGGTCACGTTGTATGTTTTATTAGATCGGAGGACATTTCTATCAAAAAAATGCTGAAAAATAAGAATATGCAACTAAAATCAAATACCTTTGAGGGAAAAATTATTGATATTTCATTTTCTGGCTCGTTTACTCGAATAGAAGTAGCTATAGAAGATTGGGAAAGACCAATTGTTGTCCGTGAATTGGGAGATGTGATGGATCAATACAATGAGAAGGAAAAAGTTATAATTTGTTTTCCTGATAATAGGATTCAATTATATAAATATCCTTCTGGTAAAAGATTTGCTGATATCTTTTTAATTTAGATTTGTAGTTAAGATTTATGCTACCTAATATTTTTAAAAGGAAATCTCTCTTTACATATATGTAGGAGGAAATCAGATGCCTTCTGAGCTTAAAGGTTGGTTAACTAAGAGAAGAGAGACTAAAGTGATACATCTGCTCGGGAAGCATACAAGTTTTGTCATAGACACTACTAATGAGCTATTCAATGCTCTAAAAAATCTCAAAGAGAATAAGGTGGGTGCGGCAATTGAATCCATTGAGCGCGTAATTCATTATGAAAAAGAAGCTGACAATTTGGATAGACAAATTTCTGCAGAGCTGGCTAAAGGGGAACTTCCTCCAAAGGATCGTGAAGACTTATTTGCGTTAGTTAGACGTGTCGACTTTGTAGCAGATTGGGCAAAAGATGCAGCAATAAACCTGAAAATCTTGTTGGAGAGAAACTTTAATATTGAGGAGGATGTCTTAAAGTTAGCTCTAAAAATGGCAGATTTGAATAAAAAATGCGCATTAACTTTAAGAAAGGCCATTGACTACTTATTATCGGATATTGAGAAATCTTTAGAACTAGTTGCAGAGGTGGAAAGGATGGAGCATGAAATAGATCTTATATACTATGATGCAAAATCACTACTTATCGATCATCCAGGGAATCTTGGTGCAATAATAATTTTGAGAGATATGCTAAATGACATAGAGAGGTCATCTGATTTAGCAGAAGATGCTAGTGATATGATTAAAGTCATAGCTATTCGTTTTAAGTAAAATAATAAAAAAGCATAATGTATCTCAATTATGCTTAAAGATTTTCATATATGTTTACGTTATATTTATTAATAGTAACTTCAACTATAAGAACAACTCTCGTTAAGTAGTTCTAAACTCTCTATGATACATTAAGGTTAGGTGTCTGGCATGCTGATTCCTGTGAAAAAATTGACTATTATTACCTTAACCGATTTTGAAGAAGAACTTCTATGGAACTTAGGTAAGCTTGGAGCTATTCAACTTAAGAAACCGAATGAAGAGGAGCTCCTTGGCTTCGAGAGCACTTCAAGTGAGGAATCGCGAAGATACGAAGAGCTCCTAGATAGGTTTAATAATTTATGTAAGTCACTATGTCCCGATGACTATGAGATTTCCAGGAAAGAATCTGTGTTTCAAGAAAAGGAAAGCTTGATTGATATAGAAAAAGTAATATCAGAGTATGAGAATAAGTTAGCCTACATCACAGCAGAATTAAGTAGAAATGAAGAGAGAATTAAGTCATTAAAATTCATGAAAGAAAAACTTAAATTCCTAAGAAAATATGATGTGGAATCACAAGAAATAAGTTCACTCACTCATCCATTCTCTACAATGGGTACAATGAATAAAAAACATGCAGAAGAGCTAAAAGAAAAATTTGCCAGGTACTCTCAAATAATTTTCGTTAGAACCTTTGAGTATGACGAGAGCGAGGCATTCGTTTTTATTACATCCCTTGCCGAGTTAAAATCACAAATACAAAAAATTTTAACAAGCTACGGCTTTAAAGAGCTAAAAATACCGCCTGAGATCCCACCAAAAGTAGATGAAGCCTTAAAATGGATAGATGACGAAATCAAAAAGTCTGAAATAGAAATTAATAAGTTAAGCAAGCAAAAAGAGCTTTTACGTAACGAGTTTATGAAAAATGCATACACTATAAAAAGCAAACTCGTGGCATCTTATAGATTGAGTATGGCACAGGAGCAACTCTTAAGGAGCAAATTTATGATAGCTCTTCAAGGTTGGTTGCCAGAAAATAAGGTAAATAAAGTCTTGAAATTTTTGGAGGATATGAAAGAACACACCGGTGGAAAAATCCTCTATTCTATTGATGAGCCATCCCATGATGAAAAAGTTCCTACCGTTCAAAAGAATCCAAAAATGTTTAAGGCTCATGAATCATTAATTAGACAATATGGCTCTCCTGGTCCGCATGAAACAGATCCGACGATAATTGGCGGCATTTTGTGGACTATAATGTTTGGTTTGATGTTTCCTGACTATGGCGAAGGATTTATAATACTTCTACTAGGTATTATCTTTTCTCATGTTTTGAAAGGAAAGACTGTAATGGGAGTTCCTGCAAAAAAGCTGGGTAACTTAATGATTGGAATGGGCATCTCTGCAATGTTCTTTGGACTTCTGATAGGTGAGTTTTTCCTTATTGAGGTGGAGCCTTTATGGCCAGGTCTACCACACGGATGGCTTGAAAATCCTTATTATATCCTCTGGCTAATAAAAATAGCTATTTTCTTCGGGATAGCAGAGATAACAATAGGCATGTTGATTAATATTCAACGGAATTTGAAACATGGTCATAAAATAGAAGCTATTCTTGGAGAACATGGTTTAGCCGGTTTGATAGGGTTCTTTGGCATTGTTATATTAGCATTTTCGTTCATAGGTATTCGCATATTACCTCCATTAACTTTACCTACCCCTATCCTTGGGATTTCTAGGCTACCAGCCATTGATTTTCCTGAAGCCGATTTAAATAATCTCTTCAATTTGCAAAGAAATTGGAGTATATTCCTTTCGTTAATATTAATAGCCATTGCAGCGGGGGCCCTATTATATAAATCTATCATTGAAAAAGAAGGAATAATACTAGGTTTTAGTGTAATCTACGAAACAATACTTTCCTTCATAACAAACATGCTATCGTTTGTGAGAATAGCGGGGTTTGCTATAGCTCATGCAGCTCTTGCAATGGTGGTCATGAAATTATTAGAATATGACTTAATACTGGGTGTAGGTATGGGCCTTATATTTCTTAATGCTTTTGCTTTAGCACTTGAACTAATGGTAGTTATTATTCAAGCAACACGTTTGCTTTTCTACGAGTTTCTAACGAAGTTCTATGAAGGATCAGGAGAAATGTTTAAACCGTTCAAGCTTTAACTTTCTATTTATTTTAAGTGTTTGTAATAAATTATTTCAGTGCTTCCACACTTATTATCCGTAATGATTTAGAAAAATAATGTCCATGGGTGAGATTTGTCTTCTTTTAATTCTTAGTGAGACGAAACTTTGTCATGTATGATTATTCAAGCTTCTGAGAATTCCTTCTAGTGCGCGATATGGCACTCTCATCACGTAGTAGATGATTGCGAGGAAGCGAATTAATGAGTCTGGGTATTTAAATGGGTGCCGCGTTTGTAGCAATTCATCTTGTTCAATTCGTCGTTCCAGCTGCTGACGAAATCTAGTTCCAAATAGAGCTCTCCACGCCTGACGAGAAGCTCATTATATTCGCTCCAATCTCTTTCTTTGGACATTGTGGATCGATAAAGAATACGTATGATGGAAAAAATTTTGTCGGCCGATTCATATAACATTGTTTTAATCAACAAAGCAACTTTATCTGCTTTGTTGACCAAAACATTGTTATATTGAAGTTATGAAATCGGAATTTAGAGCAAGTTATTATGATATCGCATATAACACATTTATCAGCGATACTATTATAACATTACGCAACCATTCATTGAATTGTTCAACAAAGCAACTTTATCGCAAAATTTTTAACATAACGATGTAATGTCATCAACACGCGCTTTCGTGAAGCCCTCATATTTTTCCATAAAATTTAATAGAAAGTATCTGTGTAATTATTTTGTCTCCTTAATAAAACTCGAGGTGTGTGAAAATGAACACGAGAACATGTATGATGATTAGTTTTTTCTTGGCATATGTATCCCTAGTTTTATCATCCTGTCGGGTATTTGCTTATCAGATGACTGCTGAGGAGGCTACGTTTTATGGTTATAAATTCATGACGATGGCCATTGCTGTGGCACTGCCAGCTCTTGCTGCGGCTTTTGCTGTAACTAGAACAGGTACCTCTGCTATTGCAAGTATTACAGAAAAACCAGAACTTTTTGGTAAAACAGTAATTTTCGTAGGTCTTGCTGAAGGTATTGCTATATATGGTCTACTGGTTGCGTTCTTAATTTGGATTACAGGTGCTTAACTGGAGCGGTAAGCCCTTGAGTATGGACTATCGAAAAATAAACAAACAGCTTATGAAAATCTACTTTTTTCTTCTTGTTTTGATACAGTTTATTGGAATATATATTTTCATTTTTTATGTTGAAAAAAATATTCTAACGGTAATATTTTTTGGTCTTCTTCTTGGAGTTTTATGGCCTGTACTATTAGGCTTAGCTTTAATAAAATATTTCTCGAAAAAAGTAAGAGGGTAATCATAGCAACCCATAAAGAACATAGTCTCATTGGATTATAGCATATATTAAATGTGCAATTTTTTCTTTAGGAGGCACATTAAATTGAGTTGCAATTGTAACAAAGTGCAAATCCCTCATTTCGATCTCTGCTAGAACTACGAAGTAATAAATAAAGGCGATATCTATAAATCCCTCTATAATCCCTCTTCTTATATGGCTCCTAATTATTCTATATCCTTCTACCTTGGCTAAGCCATCCTTCCCATCAAGGATTAAACTAACAACTTTTTCGTATGGGGCTAAGAGCTCTATGACTTCTTTATTCGATCTAGCAGATATTACGTGTCTTAAAGAGTGTATATTTACTTTGCACGGATATGGTATAAATGCGATTTTTATAACCTCTTCAGAATACCTATGTAAGTAACTAGTAGTCGCGTTAAAGACATTTTCTATGTCAACTTCTACACGAACTACGTTCTCTATGCGTCTTCTACTATTCCTTGGTAGCCTCATCAGCTCTAAGAAAACGTCATCGAAATATTTTTTCTTTAGATAAAACTCCAGTGGGAGAATACTGTCATACTTTCTATAAAGTTCTATTACATGCTCTGGTATTTTATAGCCTGTATATTTCATAATTTTAAGTAGTAGTTCCTCAATATTCTTTGCTTCCAGTAACTCCTCTATATTGATTCGTAGAAAATAAAATCTAGATATTTTTTCTAAGATTTCGTGAATAGGCGTTTCTGCTTTCTTAAATTTTAGAATATTTATGATATTTTCAATATCGAATTTACTAAGGTATGTAGCAATAAAATCTTGAACTCTTTTGGGTGCATCTTTCAAAACTGTTGTTATTCTATCTTCAAAAACCCTATCGACTATTTTCTTCACGCTAGAAATTGATGGGACTTTTTCTCTTCTAATATACTTTCCATATTCAGTTGGGAAAAGTAGAGTAAGTAAATCTTCAAGATTTCCAGCAACAGCTAATCCTTTAAGTATGTCTGGTGGAAGAAATTTTGTAATCATGGCGTGCGCTCTTACAATAGGATATTCAGACATAATGTTACCTCCTTCTTTCTAATATTATATCTCTCACAAGTTTTATTCTAGTAAATTCTTCAAGCATATCTTCATCTAATAAATCCTCTATATACTTTAAAGTTTGTTTCATCTCTGGTATAACTATTTTTTCAAGTGCATTTACCATCCTGTTTGTTCTTTCTAAGTCGTCGGAGACAATCTCTATTTTCATTTCCAACTCACTTAACTTAATAATCGTTCTTAGTAGTTCTTTATACTTCTTTGCAATGCCTATAAGGGCTGGTGATATTTTATTTTCTATATTCGGTTCGCTTCTTAGCTTAAGAAATGGTACATGTACGCCCATAATACTTTTTGGCAAAATGTAAATATCAACATCTTTTGGAATAGTTGCAGCTTGTGCACTAATAGTACTCTCTCCAAGCAGCGCATAAAGTTTTCTAAATTCTTTTAGTACTTCTTTTATCTTTCTCTCATATTCCCGTCTAACTATTTTAAGTTGATCCAAGTCCTCTCTAAGTTTTCTTGTTAATTCATCACGTTTCATTTCTAACAACTTATATCCATCTTCGATGTATTTCACTTTCTTTTTAAATTCTAAGTAGAATCCCCTAGTCGGCATTATACGCATTCCGCGAACAGCCACTTTCTTCACCTAGCTCTCATTTGATATAACCTTTTGTTTATAACGTGGATGATATTTCTTAATGTACTCCTCCTTTATTCGTATTAAATCATCTTCTGGTAGCATTGCAAGTAAGTCCCATGCGATTTCTAATGTTTTTTCAATTGGTCTATTCTCATACAATCCTTGATTAACAAATCTCTTTTCAAATGCTTCTGCGAACCTAAGATATTTTATCTCTCTCTCACTTAACCCTACTTCTCCAACTATCCTTACGAGCCCTCTTGCCTTCACACCTTCTGCGTAAGAGACATATAGCTGGTCAGAAACATTAGGATGATCTTCCCTAGTTCTACCCTTTCCAATACCGTCTTTCATCAGTCTTGATAGAGATGGCAATACGTTTATTGGCGGATAGATACCCTTAGCATAAAGTTCTCTATCTAATATCAATTGTCCCTCGGTAATGTATCCACTTAAGTCTGGTATAGGATGCGTTATATCTCCGCCAGGCATCGTTAAAATAGGCATCAGTGTAACTGAACCTTTTTTACCCTTTATTTTTCCTGCTCTTTCATAAATTGTTGCTAAGTCAGAGTATAAATATCCTGGATATCCTTTTCTAGCTGGGACCTCCTCTCGAGCTACTGATATCGATCTGAGCGCTTCCGCATAATTTGTCATATCTGTAATGATTGTCAGAATGTGCATATCTAATTCAAAAGCTAAATATTCTGCAATAGTAAGTGCAACCCTCGGTGCAACTATACGTTCAATAACAGGGTCATCAGCTAGGTTCAATATCATAACAGATCGGTTCAGTGCTCCTGTTTTTTCAAATTCGGATTTGAAATACTCAAATTCTTCATGTTTAATTCCGAGCGCTGCGAAAACTATAGCAAAATCTTCTTCTTTGCCTGGAATTGTTGCTTGCCTAGCAACCTGCGCTGCTATTTGATTATGTGGTAATCCTGCTTCTGAGAAGATTGGTAGCTTCTGCCCTCTAATTAGAGAGTTCATACCATCTATTGCAGAAATTCCTGTTTGAATAAATTCACTAGGAGGTTCCCTTGCTGCAGGGTTTATTACTGATCCGAAAACTTCTCTTTCCTCTTCTCCTATAGGCTCTGGCAACCTATCCAGCGGCTTAAAGTCACCACTAAAAATTCTGCCTATAACATCCTCAGATAATGGTATCTTCATAACTTCTCCAGTAAATCTAATACCGACATCAAGATTAAGCCCCTCAGTCTCTCCAAAAACCTGAACTATGGCTCTATCCTTCGACACATCAAGAACACTACCTATGATTTCTGTACCGCCGCTGAGCTTTATTTCTACAACTTCGTTGTATCCAACGCCATGAACTCCTGTAACTACTAATAAAGGTCCTTTAATTTCTTTAACTGTCCTATAAATTAATCCTGATTTCTCCATTATGCCCCCTCCTTAAATAGTAACCGTAATTTCATATTCTCTTGCCAAAGATAGGATCTCGTTACGTCCCTCACTTATTATTTTATCAATCCAATCAATCTCTGGATGTTCTCGCATACGCTTCAGATTCACTATTGTTCTCAGCTCTCTGATTTTCTCTATTGGCACGCCCTTATCAACTAATGGCTTCACCATCTCATAAAATTCAATAATTGCTTTTAACATAGTTACTTGTTTCTTAGGGTCACAGTACGTGTCTACTTCGTGGAATGCATTTTGAAATAGAAATCCTTCTCTTAGAATCTCTGAAATTAAGAGGATTAATCTCTGATCATCAGGAAGTGCTTTTTCGCCTATGACTCTTGCAGTCTCTTCTATCTTAGAAGCCTCCTCTAATATTCCCATGGCTCTTTTTCTTAAGTCTATCCACGTTGGCTCGTGTTGTTTCCAGAATACGCTTAGAATATCAATATATTTGCTAAAACTCAAAAGCCAGTTAATTGCTGGGAAATGTCTTCTAAAAGCAAGTTCCTTGTCTAAAGCCCATAATGTACCAACAAATCTTATAGTTATTGAGGTTACAGGTTCACTAAAATCAGCACCTGGAGGTGACACAGCACCCATTATTGTTAACGATCCCTTTCTAGGTTTACTTCCTAATGTTAGTACTAATCCAGCTCTCTCATAAAACTCAGCAATTCTCTCTGCAAGATAAGCGGGGTATCCCCTCTCGACCGGAATTTCTTCTAAACGTCCAGAAATATCTCGTAATGCCTCAGCCCATCTTGAAGTGGAATCAGCCATAAGAGCTACATGGTATCCCTGATCCCTATAATATTCTGCAATTGTCACACCCATGTAAATACTCGCTTCTCTAGCAAAGACTGGCAAATTGCTAACATTTGCTATAAAAATAGATCTTTCGTCAAGTCTCTTCCCAGTACGAGGGTCTTTCAGTGATGGGAAGTGTGTAATAACATCTGCCATCTCGTTTCCTCTTTCTCCACATCCAATATATACAATTATATCAGCATCTGACCATTTCGCCAACTGGTGTAATGTAACCGTATTATGTAAAATTATCGGAATTTCACCGCCTACAAAGTTATGAGTATCCTCTACAGTTATGTCGTAGACTTCATATTCTTTTTCAATTATTTTTATTTCTTTTATTGGATCTAAATATATCCACTCAAAGGCTTGTACAAGGTTTAGTAGGTGCTCATCCTTAGTAGTTTCAGCTAATTTTAATAGAGACGTGGAGGTTAACTTTTCATTCCTTTTTATGTAATTCTGTATCCATATCTCGTGATTTTCAAGATATCTCCTAGAGAATCCTTTAACTATCTCCTTAAGGGCGTCAGAACTTATTGGAACAATGTCTCTAGTTATTCGACCACCCGCTTTTGATTCAAGATATTCATAGACAGTTAAAACCTTATCTAAATTAGGTGAATTTTGCAGTACAATCCTCGCAAACTTTGAAATCTCTTTTTTCCCGCTAATTATTATTCTATACTGATAGTCGTCGTTTTGTGATTTTCTCCTCGATACCGTATATAATATGCCCAATATAGATAGAAGGTAAGATAGTCCCTCTACTAATTTGCGAGATGCTGACGAAATCTCTATAGCACTTTTGTCAAAAGTCCCATCGCCTAGATAATATCCTCTTATAAATGCAGCAATAACGTTCTTAGGAGATCTTAATACGATTTTCGGAACTATAACATTTCTAGATTTTCTTTTCGATGGAATATCTAACTTCTGAAGAAGCTTAACGAGAATTGTGGATCTTATAGTAAGCCCTCTAACTGTTTTAAAGATCATGGCTTTTGGTTTAATATCAAATAGTTGTTCGCTTAGCTCAATAAATCTATCTAATAGTAAATTATTGTTGTTGAAGAATCTTAACTCCTTCTTTGTTATCATTCCATCAGATAAAAGTAGACCTAGGAACTCTGCAAAATCTTCATTAAATGTTTCAGGAACTCTGATCTCTTTTTTGCTTCTGGTAATAGAAATTCTTGAGATTGGCGGTTTTGGTTGATTTGCTAAGTTATATAACCGTTCGATGAATCTAACAGTTGGATAGTTTTTTCCAGTATAATAACTTATAAGTTGATCATAAGACACATCCAAAAGTTTTGCTATTTTCTTCTTTCCGTGATATTTCTTAGCTAGCACATCAATTAACTCAATGACATCTTTTAATAATTCTTTATCTCTTACCCTTGCCTCTGGTAAAAGATCATATACATTTATTTCTAAATATGTTCCCTCATTTATTATTGGTATACACCTAGGAACTGCTATATAATCACCTTCTTTTAGGTAAATAGCGGGCTTTTCCTCAAAGTATCCTTCTGGGTTAAACACAATCAATTTATGCGCTGGGGTAACTTTTATATCTCTTCCACCTCTTGTTCTAATTGCAACAATTTTATCCGTTTTGCCCTTGTATATGTGAGTAGCTCTCTTAAATACCATCTTAGTTCCATCAAATGAGATCACACGTATATTTTCTAACTCGCCTATCTCTTCTTCCCCATCTTTAATTATATTTTTAGCCATCCTATAGAAGTGTTCTATCGGCACTAATTCACCACTATCTAGCAAAACTGGCGTTCCAGGCAGTACACATTTACCTGTTCCAAATCCTCCAGGAATTGCACCAGTTCCGCCTTTTGCAATTGGGAAGAATGTATCTATTACTCTTTGACCAGTAATTAAAGGTTCAACTAATGGAAGTCTTGCTTTAACAGGTCTTGGTCTTCTTACAGGCCAAGTCTGCATCATTGTTAGCTCCTTCTTCTCACCAGAAGGTGTCCTTAAAATGGCTACTGGCTCTGTAATTGTAAACTTTCCTTCGTATATCTCCTCAATTGTCCCTTCCAAGTCGAGTGGTACCATTATTCTGTGTGTTATAGCAGATGTTTCTGGTACTGTCCCTATAATGTCACCACCAACTACTTTATCGCCTTTTTTAACAGTTGGTGTAAACTCCCATTTTTTATCTCTATCCAGCGGTGTTATCTTTACACCCTTTTTGATAAATGGTCCTGTTAATTCCCATAACTTTAATTCTGAAATCTCTAGTCCATCAAAAATTCCACCCAAAAGTCCAGGACCAAGTTCAGCAACTAATGGTTTTTCGGTGTTTATGACAACATCTCCTGGACGAAGACCACTAGTATCCTCATAACATTGTATTGCAACCTTGTTACCAAAAATCCTTACAATTTCTCCTATAAGCTTCATCTCACCTAAATGTGTAATGTCTCCGATTTTTGCATTTGGAACATTTTCGGCTATTACTAATGAGCCGTTAATCCTAACAATATTACCTTCTGCCATAACCTCATCACAACTCCTGTGATAATAATACTTTTCCTATAAGCAGTCTTAACTTTCTTTTCATCTTAAAAACTCTATCCTCTAAAGTGTTATAATACGTCTTAAGGCCATCTTCGCTTTCAGCTACAACGCCACCTATGGCCCTTGGTAAAATCCTTCCAATTTTTAAGTTGATCTTTCTTCCAACATCTCTTGACAATTTTTCCTCCAGCACCCTCAGATTTCTCTTTATATATTCTAAATCTTTCTGATTTGCGTGAATTACTACTGTATCCTCCCTTATATTGCTGACTGCCTCTTTGAGAAGAGAATAGAATATTTTCTCGTAGTTGTAATCTCCTCTTTCTCCACTAGCTACCTTTTTAATCTCATTTAAGACCCCATCAAGGACCTTTTCTACGATTTCCTCCTTTGCTTTTAATAATTCTGTTCTACCTTCAACCTCGGCTCTTCCAATAATTCGTCTTCTAATTAATGCAACCTCGGCTCGAGCTCGATCCATAAATAGTTTATCAACCTTACGTTTTGCCTCCTCGATTATGTTTTTTGCCCTTTCTTCTGCAGATTTAATAGTCTCTTGTATCTCTTTCTCTGCTCTTTTTCTAATCTCAGAGATCAATACTTCTACGGCCTCACTCAACTTTTAAAACCTCCTTTAGAGCAACCTCTACTGCCTCTCTTATTTTATCATCTGGAATGGACCTAATTTTGGAAGCTCTTTCTAAATATCTCTCTTTTACTTTTTTTGCCTCCATTTTGATAATTTCCTCTTGTTCCTCAAGGTATTTCCTCAGTCCCTCTTCAATGTTTTTTTCATTGAGAATTCTTTTTTCCTCCTCATGAGCCTTTGCAAGTATCTCATCAGCCTTCTTTTTTGCTTCTTCTATCCTTTTTGTTGCTTCTATTTCCTCCAAAATCAATTTTTCGAGATCACTCATCCTAAAACCCCTTTATAGTTTTAATTTAATACCAACAGCTAGTGAAATTCTTTTCTTTAACTCCTCTAAACGCTTTCCAGAAATTCCAGTATAGTCTGGAAGAAAAGCAAAAAGAGGGCTTACTTGTCCACTCTTTATTACTTTATCTCTAATGTCCCGTGTATCGTCAACAAATCTCTCGGGAAGAATGATCACCGCATAATCCCTACTTTCAATTAACCTATTAAGAATTTTTCTAATCTCACGGATGTCCTCAGTTACAAAACCTTCGCAGCCTATGAGTTCAAATCCTCTGACAAATGTTGGGTCTCCAATAACCGCTACTTTCATTTCATGACCCGCCGATTAATTTCCAAGTGCCTACAATTAGCTACTTATATTTAACTTAAATATATTTTCTATCCGAATTTTAGAAATCTTCAGTTAATGCTTTTTGATTTTACACGCTATCATTTTAAAAACTTTCTAAAATAAATTTCAGCATTTCCCGAGAAAATTACAATTTTTTAGAAAACAATGCTCTTTTCATAAACACTCTACAATAATGTAAATGTAACTTAATTTTACCATAGTATATAAAAAGCGCTATCATGTATCCTCTTCGTCTAAAAATTTTTAATATTTTCAAGAGATAGCAAAATGTGCTGCTTACCATTATTCTTAATAACTCTTCCATGACCAGGAATTAATATCTTAACATCAAGAGAAGACAGCTTCTCGATTGACAATTTAAGCATTTTAATATTTCCTGTATGTAAATCAGCTCTTCCAAAACCACCATATGGAAAAACTGTATCACCAGAGATTAAGATCTTATGAGGCTTATTATAAAAGCAAATGCTGCCAGCAGTGTGCCCAGGAGTCTCAATAACTGTAAACTCTCCAATTACCGAATCGATATAATCTCCCTCCTTGATTACTTTCTGTGCTTGTATACTTTCCAGCTTTGCATTAAAGAGATAAGCAACAGAAATTAATCATCACCGGCCTTCAAAACATCCGCAGTACTCTTAGATACATAAATTTCACAACGCACTTTCCTGCAAAGCTTGGCAAAACCACCTATGTGATCATAGTGCTCATGCGTTGCTGATAGTATAACTCTTCTTAAACCGTCTTTAATAATTCGTTTAATGGCTTGAACAACTCGAGAAATATTATCAGGCATGCCTGGATCAACTACAATTACCTCGTCATCATTTTTCTTTATGATAACAGTATTAGAGCTATAGCCTTTCCCGTAAATTACTAATAGCCCTGAAGTTATAACCTCCACAACATCCACAGATGAAACCTCCTAGAAGAACATCCCTATCCACATTACATCTCTCACCAGCATTATATGTTGTTCGCAATAGATTTTCTGTTCTTAAAGTTTGTGAGTTATGTGAAATATTAGCTGGCGGCAGAACAATAGAAAATAAGAGAGCTAGATGATCTGCCTATGACCTCAGTCTCACTCAAATATTTCCGAAAAATATGAACAAAATAGAGTCCTACCTCTATATTAAAAAATTTATATGGAGGTAAAGTAATTCCCCATCCTACCTATGTAGGTAGTTTAACATCCACAATGAACGATTGATATTATTTTTTCAATATGGTGTTAGTTGCGCATAGTCGTTTATGCACCTAATCAAAGGTTATATTGATTTTTCACTGCAAACTAAAGATAGTTAGGTGCTGTTATTCTTGACAGCTACTAATCAAGGCTTCAACAC
Source organism: Candidatus Asgardarchaeum abyssi (assembly GCA_040225955.1). Taxonomy (GTDB): domain Archaea; phylum Asgardarchaeota; class Asgardarchaeia; order Asgardarchaeales; family Asgardarchaeaceae; genus Asgardarchaeum; species Asgardarchaeum abyssi. The sequence goes on from JBECUL010000022.1 coordinate 27,247, forward strand.
AGCAGGTAACTGGTCCCAAAACAGAGTTAGACTTGTTATTCAACAAAAATAGAATAGTTTATAAACAAAAATGATTATAAAAATAATAATTAAAAAAATAATCATTAATAATGAAGTGATTAACATGAAATTCTATGACCGAGAATCTGAGCTAAATGTACTAGAAACTCTAAACAAAAGAAGGCCATCGTTTATAGTTATAACGGGGAGACGTAGGGTCGGTAAAACAGAATTGATAAAGCAGTTTATAAAAGGAAAGAATGCTCTATACTTTTTTGTCGATGCTTACAAAAGTTTATCTGAATTGATTGATGAGTATGCCGAATACATTGTAAGAGAGTTAAGTTTGCCGAGTTACATTAAAATATCAAAAGCGGAAGAATTTCTGGAATTTATATTCACTAATGAGATCGTTAAAAATCGACAGCTGATTATAGTTTTTGATGAATTTCAAAGATTCCTCAAGATAAATCCATCTTTCATCATGCTACTTCAAAAGTTTTGGGACTTGTACAAAAATGATACAAACATATATCTTATTATCTCGGGGTCCAGTATTGGGATGATTCGAAGAATATTCTTAGAGGAGAAAGCTCCTCTTTTCAAACGAGCTGATAATATAATCACCCTCCGTGATTTTAGTTTTTGGGAAATATGTAGGATTCTCGATGATCTAGAGATAGTGGATCCTATCGAGAAACTGAAGATTTTTGGGTTATTCGGTGGCACAATTTTCTACTATACACTTCTAGAAAAATATAATGTTAAGTCTTTCGAAGATGCTCTCAATATTCTTATTCTAAATGATTACGCCCCATTACGAAATGAAGTAAAAGATATTTTCATTGAGGAATTTGGTAAAGTCTATCGCACCTACTTTGAAATAATATCTGCTATTGCTAGAGGCAGGGTATCTCGAAAAGAGATAGCTGATATTGTAAAAATAAAAGAAAGCTCTCTCTCACCATATTTATACGACCTATCCGAAATACTTAATCTGGTCGAGTACCGGGTCCCAATAACTGATGATATCGGGAAAAGTAAACGAGGACGCTACTTCTTGACAAACAATTTTATAAAGTTCTGGTTCAAATTCATATATCCTAACAGGAGCCTCTATGAGATTGGCCGTTATGAACAAATAAAAAGAAAAATACTAAGCGAATGGAATAGCTTCATCGGCTTCGTCTTTGAGGAAATAGCTCGTGATTTCATAAAGCGAAAATACGGATCATCATTCGAGAAAATAGGAGCTTGGTGGGATCGAAAAGGCAACGAAATTGATATCGTATGTATAAATCAAAGAACATCAAAAATTTGCTTTATAGAAGTTAAATGGAGCTCGCTTACTTACAGTGCCGCAATCCACGTAATAAATAGGTTGAGAGAGAAATCTAAATATCTATCTATAGGATTCAAAGATGTTTGTTTTGGAATAATCGCTAAATCAATCAGTGAGAAAGATAAACTAAAGGAGCAAGGTTATCTGGTATTCGATTTCGAGGATATTTATAACCTCGCTCAGTAGAACATTTATGCAATTTCCCAATTTCAACTACTTAATGATTATTATAGCTTGATGATCAAATTAAGAACATCGAGGCTTTTAACAATTTTGTTATATCTCATTTTTTCATATAAAAATAAACCCCTATGTACCATAACGATTAAACAATTAACAATCTATTGCGAACAACATATAATGCTGGTGAAAGCTAAGGCTAAGGCTCTTATAGGTATAGGATTCTGCGGCGCACTTAAGGATAATATTCAAATAGGCGATGTCATACTGCCTACGGCTTCAGCAAGAGATGAAGATACAACAGACCACTATGCCTCTAAAAAAATGCCTGCCACGCCAGACTTCCACATAATCTTAATAATGGCTAAACACGCCATGAACAAAAACCTAAAAGTCCACATTGGGCCTATAGTAACAACCTCAGCATCCCTCAAAGAGGACAGCAAGTTCATAATTAAATGGAGCAAATATAAAACCCTAGGGGTCGACTGCGAAACATCCGTACTCTACTTAATATCCTATCTGTACAACATAAAAGCTGGTGTAATACTCACAGTAAGCGATAACCTATTAACCAAATATCCTACACTGCTAGCAAAGAATATGAAGAAAAAGTACAAAAAACATTCAACAACACAATAATAACGGCTCTAGATACCATCACAGAAATCCATAATCAACAGTGATCATGCGATAATCTTACTAAATACATTGACAAGTATCTTTATCAATTTTATATTTAAAAAGTCCTTACATAAGTCATTTTAAAGAAGTAAAACTATATATATCGTGACTTTAAATAAATTAAAGCAACATTATTTTTATTATTAATATCTTTCTCTTTGCAATTTATTTAACTGCTTTACTATTTGTATACCTTTAAACTCAAAATAAGAATCCAATCTTTTACCTAATGCTTTCAGTTCTTTAAAAGTAGATTTTAAATGTTTTTAAATTTAAAACTGCTACATAGGGAGGTTTTAAAATGAATATAAGTAGCGGACTGGCTATTGCTTCACTAGGAGTTATCGCTCTTTTGTTCTCACTATTGAGATACTTAACGGAACTTGGTTTTTTACTTTTGTTCATTCATATTATCATCCTTTTACTATCGGCGTATCTCTCTTACATGGAGCAGTCAAAAGTATTAACACCAAAACTAGCAATTCTTATTGGATTCGCAATTGGTATAATATATCTAACACCGTTTTTCTTTCTATTTTTCTTCCCAGGCTTACCATATCTAATTTATGCAATTTTTGCAAGTATCGCCTACAAAGCGAGAATATCAAGAATGCAGTCAATAGTGAGAACTGAAATTAATTCGCTAGAGGATAATGAAACCCTTAACCTAGAGAAATTAATAAATTTAACAAACACTCCACTAAAAGAAATTAAGGATTTCATCGCAAGAGAAATTTCTGTAGGCAGGATAACTGGAAAACTTGATTATGAGAAAAACATCTTTATAAAGAAAACCCCTAAGAAACCAGTCGCTCTTGAACCTGTGCCTACAGAAACTCAAAAAATGGCTCAGCCCAGCGCACCCCAGTATCAAACAGCACTAATACCAAACTATAAAATCGAAGGAATAATTGGTAGCGGCGGCTTTGCTACAGTCTTCAGAGCTTTAGACCCTAATGGAAGAGCTGTTGCACTAAAAGTTTTGACATCTAGTGACCCCACGATCAAAAAGAATTTTGCCAGAGAAGTCTCTCTATGGAAAATTCTAGATCATCCGAACATTGTTAAGTTAATAGATTTCGGTGTCGAACCAGTTCCATATATGGCTATGGAGCTAATGGAAGGTAATCTGAGAGAATTAATGCAAAATAGAAAAATAACAATCAACAACGCATTAGATATAATCCTCCAAATCGCTCTGGCACTGAACTACGCTCACAAAGACTTCAACATCGTGCATAGAGATATAAAACCAGAAAACATCCTCTATAAAGAAGAAGTCTTTAAACTAAGCGATTGGGGACTAGCAGGAATCCAAATACTTCTAAGCCACACATCTGGCTACAAGGGAACACTCGCCTATTCAGCTCCAGAACAACTTGATGCCACAAAAGGACGAATTGGACCTTGGACCGATGTATGGCAACTAGGAGTTGTATTGTATGAGCTAATTACTGGTGAGCTTCCCTTTGGAGATAACATAGGCGAAATCGTGAACAATATACTTCATGAACCTCCTAAAAAGATAGAAAATATCGATGAAAGAATATGGCAACTAATAGAAAAAATGCTCCAAAAGAACCCAGAAGACCGCCCAACAATCATAGACATAATAAAAACTATCAGAAAAATCAAAGAAAATCAGTAATGCATAAAATGTATAACGTGCATATGCTCACCTCTTTTAATCTTTTGCTCCTAATGTTAAACCTCGATGTATGACAAAAACTCAAATAATAGTAATACGATATCAAATTAAGGTGATTACATGAGCAGCATCATTAGCATCCGTGTCCCCCCAGACTTGAAACGTAAAATGGACAAATTGAAAAAGAAAATCAACTGGAGCAAAGAAATACGTGAATTCATAAAAGCGAAAATTAAACAATATGAAAAGGAAAAAGCAATATCCGAATTAATTGAGCTAATCAAGTCGCTCCCAACCGCACCTAAAGGAACCGCACAAAAATTGCTGAGGGAAGACCGTGATAGTCATTGACTCATCCGCATTTTCAAAACTCTTGATCAAAGAAGAAAACTGGGAAAATGTGGCAAGATATCTCAAACCTGGCCAGACAATATGTGCAGTTGACATCCTCATCATAGAGACCGCTAACGTTATATGGAAATATCTAACATTGCATCGAAAAATCACAGAAGACCAAGCACTTGAATTATACGGAAAAATGATCGAGCTCACTAACAAAGAGGTTATAATTACTGAAAAGGGTGAAAAATTTCTAAGAAGAGCACTAGAAACCAGCATCCAGTACAAGATTCCAGTACATGATAGCCCATTCTTGGCATTCTCTGAGTCCTTAAGTGCAACACTAATCACTAGCGACCAAAAGCAAAATACAGCAGCTCGAAATATGGGCTTGGTATCCATATACATCGAGTAGCTATATATCCGATAACATCCAACCGAATAACTAAAAAAAGAATGACCTTACTACTATAACACCATCAAGAGGTGCTATCAAAAACCCTAAATCTTTTATGAACCATATCTTTAAATTAGAAATTGCAATAAGTTACAATTAAAGGTGATACATATTGAACGACTACAAGACGCGAATTACTCAAATCAAGAATCTCCTAAGTACACAAGACTATGTACTACTTGCATATCTCTATGGCTCTATTGCCAGAGGAGAAACTCATAAATTTAGCGATATTGATATTGCAGTATTCTTAAAAGAGCCTGTCATGGCTAATTACAAGAGATTACTGGCAAAGGTAGCTCCCTTTGATACAAGGGAAACCATTATTGATATACGATTGCTTAATAATGCTCCTCCTCTTTTTCGTTATAATGTAATTAAAGATGGAATTCTGTTAATCAATAGAGATGAAAAACTCAGAGAAGCCTTTGTATACAAAACACTGATTGAAGCACTTGACATTAAAGAAAGTATCGAACGATATCAAAAAGAACGTTTGGAGGCATTTTTAAATGCTATATGATAAAATTTTAGATTCGCTAGCTATCCTTGAGGAGATAAGCAATCATAAAACAGAAGAAGTTATAGATAACCGCTTTATGCTTGATAGTATGCTATGGAATCTATATGTTGTCATCCAAGGTTGTATTGATTTAGGTTTAAAAGTTGCTGCAAAACTTAACTTACCAACCCCTGAAACGTATTCCGATCTTTTTAATATTCTAGCCAGATTTAAAATAATACCAGCTGAGCTAAAAGATAATCTTATCTCGATGGCAAAATTTCGTAATGTTTTAGCTCATGCTTATGCAACGTTAGACGTGGTACGTATTCACAAAAATCTGAAAACAGACCTCATGGACATTAAAAAATACTTAAAAATAATCTCTCAGAAACTAAAAGAACTAGACAAGAATATCTAGTGACTAGTTTTGCTGATTTGCAGTCCCAAATAGAATCTGAACTAAATTTTCTAACGATAAAGAGATTTATGATGCCTCTCAGGAAATTGAGCTGGAAGCACTGAGTGCTCTGAAGACGCAGATGAACTATTTTGAGACAATACCCTCCACCTAAGAAATTGAATACCGCAATTTCATTAATACATCTTAATGGAACACTAGGTTTATACGTTTCGCATCCTATTAAAGATAAATATGTCACTGAAGTAACTTCTATTGCATCAATGATAAAATATGGGTCAATTGGTCTTTCTAATCTCTCTTTTTTTCACAAGTTCGTTTATTGCTTTTTTAGTCAAGTCATGTGGATACTTGGTCTCGAGCCTATAGCGTATCTCTCTATCATAGGCCACTTTCAAATCTTTTATCAAATCTAAAACATCTTTCATGGCTGATTGAAGTTTTAGATCTTTTTCAAAGGTTTTACCAACCTCTAATTCCTTATTTTTCTGGAAAACGCATTCTTATCCGAGTCCATCTAGAACTTTAACCATCTACCTGCTTTTTTAACATATTCTCGTTTCTCACCAGTTTTACTTTTTGTAAGCTATACCATATTTATAAAATACTTATTTCTAAGCGAAATCTTCAGAGATTATCTTATACCTGCCATGATACTGTTTTTGCTGACCCTAAAATTTAGTTAGCATATAAACCCTTATAGTAGTTGAGCTTTATGAATGCTTTCTCCTGAACACGTTTCTTCGTTCTCTCCTTGTAAAAAATGTGGAAAGAATAACAGAAATTATTAGAGAAAAAAGCAAGGCATATCTTGCCTTTATTGAATGTAAAATAGTCTGATATGAAAAACTTATAACTTCGTCGCTCGTTTTCTAATATTTAAAGAGGGTGCGTGTGGCCGCCGGCTT
>JBECUL010000023.1:0-32883 GCA_040225955.1 Candidatus Asgardarchaeum abyssi
TCGTAAGCTGAAGCGGTTCAATAATATGGCGGAATTGGGTAAGAGGGTGCTGTTGGAGGTGACATAAAAAATAAAAGGGAGTAACGAGAACGGGTTATAGAGCGACGAAGTTTTTCATAGAAAATAAAAGTCAGCTATTTCAAAATAACCGTCTCTATTACCGTCTTTAAAATAGCCGTAAAATGCGAATACTGCTTTTGAATAATTGTAAATCTCTATTTCAGATATATGAGGATAGGTGTTATAATAGATTATAGCACTACGTTCAATTCTAAATTTAACGTAATCATTCTCCTTACTAAAATTTAATATTCTAACCACAATGTCACTCTGTTCGGAATATTCAATTTTTTCCGTGTTATTAAAGATTATAATATAAACTATGGGTTGCCTTGTAATTATAAGTACTTCCTGTTGAAATAAATTCTTCTTGCTGTGAGTTATTGAACCATGAAACAAACATGCACAACAACAATAATAATACAATTACTACGGCGAATGCTTTTCTTAACGGCATCTCATTTATATATCCTTAAAATCTTGCTTAAAAAATCTATCATTAATGCAGAGTCATTATAATTCACTTTTACTTGATCACGGTTAATGTCTACAACTACTTAAGATTCCTTGAGCACTAATTCGCTTTTCGGTCCAATCCGTATTATTTTACTAATACGAGTAATATCGGTATTCTTAAGTAGAGCATTAATAATCTCTCCAGAGCTATGAAACGGAATGGCAATACTTGGCCTTAACTTTTTAATAACATACTCGATTTGTTTCATATCTGCGTGTGATGCCAATACATAATTTGGATGTATTACATTAAATATTCTATTCTTTATTTCTATCTCTTTTTCAATAATGCGATATGTACCAAATTCATGATGTTTAATGCGGATATGCCTTTTTCCATTTATAATTTCTTTACCTATTCCTTCTCTTTGAGCCCCCGTCAGAACCAATAAACAATTTTCTCTTTCTGAAATTTTAACTAAATAATTTGTAATAGGCGGACGAGTTAAATCATGAGGATGACTTATTATGATGCTACTTTCCCCTAAAGCTTTGATCATATCAAGAGGTTTTCTTATTTCCTTACGCATAACACTTGAAAATGGGTCACGTTCTTTCTCAATAAGTTCTTTGATGGAAACTGCTTGATCATCCTTCCTGTACTTTATGAATTTCATAAATTCGATTATTCTTGGCTCCATATAGACGCTTGGCTTCCATCCCTTCCTTGTGAAATATTCAAAAAGTTTAAGATATAATGTCAAGTCGTAGCTTCCAGGTGTTGTGCTTATTAGAACGTTACCATTTGTTTTAAGTGTGTTCTCAATTTCGGATAGTAGTTTCTCAAAAATTACGTTATCTGGCGGCATTTCAATATTTCCAAAAGTGGAGTCGAAAAGTAGAACATCTATTGGACTATTTATTTTATCGATACTTTCTCTACCTCCGCCCATTGGTGGTCTATCTCTCAAAAAGAAATCCCCTGTATAGAGAAATCTAAAGTCTTCAACTTTTATAAGAATCATAGCTGAGCCTGGCAGATGCCCTGATCTATAAAAAGTTATTGTTACATCTTTGGCGATTTTAATATCCTTTTCATAGGGAACCATGAAAACCTTTGAAAGAAAATTCGTAAGTTTTTCTTTATCTTTCCAGCTTCTAAATGCTATATAATCAGTGGTTGTAGCTGTCATCAAAATTGGGCCGCTATATCCACGCTCTACAAATTCTATTATTGACCCAGCATGGTCGATGTGGGCATGTGTTATAACTACAATGTCAACCAGATCATTTTCAATTAGATATTTTAGGCTATTCTTATCCATCGAGCAATCTAAAAGTATGTTAAATGTTCCTATTCTGAGAAGATACGCATTATTGTTGCTACTTGATGCAATAACTTGAAGTACAATGGGAGTCTTTATTGGAATATCAAATCGTAAACTCTCAAGATTATTAAATTTTGTACATTCGTCTACAAATTTTGAAATCTCACTAATTCTTAGCTCTACACCTGTTACGTAAGGATACCAGCCTACTTCCTTTGCTATTCTCCATCGTTTATTAAATATCTCTTGTGTTTCAACACATCTAAAAGCAAGTATCCGAGCACTTGGATAGACTATTATCTCCTTTATTCCTCTTTTAGAATATTCTGGAATATACTTAGCATTTAGTATACGCTCTATTGCCTCCTTAAATGGAAGTTGGGGAATATTTTCCTTTTCGAGAAATCTTAAAACCTTAAAATATCTTCGTGTCTTTGGCGGATTCTTATCTCTAACTCTGTAGGGTATACCATGTATTGTTCCAGATTCATCCATTAGCGCCACCAATATATTAGTCCTCAATGTTTTTCTCAAAGTATGTATATATCTCATAGAAACTCAAGTCGTCACGAAGAATATCATCCTTCCAAGGTTCCATAATCATTTTCCTTGAAATAACTCTTATTAGGGATAATTTATTTTCATCAACACTTTGTTCTTTTGTTATCATAATTCCTCCGACGAGATATTCACCATCAAAGATGAACTTCTTGTATATCATCTTTCCGAGGTTCTTATATGTGAATATTTCATATTTATCATCTGTTCCAGTTGTCAGACCCGCTGCTAATATATTATATTTGCCTATTGTAAAACCGATAGCTGTTACTGTGCCCATATATTCACACGCTGGTTCAACAATATTATACGCTACCAATTCTCCTTGCTCCTTTGCAATCTCCCACCCTTGATGGGGCATATTTTTTCCGTAAATAACGTCATACACCTCAGCAACATCACCGATGGCATATACATCTTCTACATTTGTCATAAAGTAATGATCCACAATGATTCCTTCTCCAACTTTAATTTTCGATTTTCTTAAGAAGTCTATATTTGGAGTAAAGTTCTCATCAATAATTACAATATCCGCGGGTATTTGCTTTCCAGAGCTTAATTTTATACTTTTTTTCTTTCTATCAACATTGCTTATCTCAACATCCGGATAAAAGTTGACTCCCAAATACGAAAATAATTTTGAAATTACTATTTTTGAGAAATCATCAAAAAGGTTCCATGTCATATTTCCCTTTCTGATGATAAGGCTCACGTTTTTATTGATATCCACTAATTCAGCAGCTAATGTAAATGATGATTGATTACCGCCAATTATTACTACATTATTCGCCGTTTTAAGAGCACTCTTTATGCTTTTTGCATCATCCATCGTCTTTAAATAATACGTTGGAAGTTGAAAGATTTTTTGATTTATTTTTGAAATTGGTTTGCTTCCGCTGGCAATAATAAGTTTATCGTATCCATAATATTCTCCGTCAGATAATCGAATTTCATAATTATCGGTATCAATGAATGTTACCGTACCAAATATTATGTTAATGTTATTTTCCTCATAAAAGTCAAGATCTGTTAGAAGTATGTAATCTTCATCCACCTTCCCTGATATGAAAAATGGTAGGTCTCTCTTATCATAGATAGGATACTTTTCTTTCGTGAATATGTAAATTTCAGCGTTTTTGCGTAGTTTTCTTAAGCGAAGAGCAGCAGAGAAACCAGCGATACCATTTCCAATTATCAGATAGGTCGCCATATCATATTCCTCTTCTGATGAGGGATTGATATTATCTCTCTAATGACATTTTTAATCTTTATCTCATTTATAAATTTAATTTATTAAACGTAACAGTTAATAACTTATTCAGTATACTCACATACATAGATTCCATGGGGTTCTAAATGGCAAAGTTGCTTATTGCTGAGAAGTACAAGGCTGGAAGAAAAATAGCTAATGCGCTAGGTAAGGTTAGTGTTGAGCAGTATTATGACGTGCCCCTCTTTAAAGTAAATGGTGGACAAATATACGTTCTACCATTAAAAGGTCATATATCGACATATACCACAATAGATGAATTTTCAAAGTGGAAGAAGTGCGACCCACGAGAGATAATAGTAAAAAAGGATGTTATTGTTAAAGTTTTTGAAAAGGATTTTGAGAAATACATAAAGGCTTTGCAGTTAATAGTTCCTAAATGTAGTGAAGTTATTATTGCAACAGATGCTGATGAAGAGGGGGAAAACATAGGCTTATTAGAAGGGTATGAGTTAATTAAGAAAATACGTCCTCTTCCAGTTAAAAGAATGTGGCTTCATACTTTAATTCCAGAAGATATCCGTGTTGCATTCTATAACACAATAGAACCAAAATGGTCATGGGCTTATGCTGTTGAAGCACGCAGGGTAATTGATGCCTTTATAGGATTCAGTAGCACTAGAGAATTAACTCTCGCTTTAGAAAATGCAGGCCTTCTCAGAAAAATTGGTACTCATGTTGCAAGTATAGGTCGTGTTCAAACAGCATTACTCTATCAAATATATCTTCGCGAAAAAGAAATCCGTGAATTTGTTCCCAAACCATTTTGGAATATTTATGCAACTTTAGACACGCCAGAAGGACTTTTTAAATTTAAGTATGAGAAAGGGCCTATTTGGTCTGAGTCTGATGCGAAGAAATTATATGATTCACTTAAGAATGAAAAGGTTGCTCACTTCTTAAATAAAGAGAGAAAAATAGTTAAAATGAGTCCACCAACGCCATTAAATATAACCAAAGCATTAAAGCTTCTAACTAAGCAATTAAAAATAACTGCGGAGCGTGCTTTAAAAATATTGGAGGATTTATACTTAGAGGAACTTATAACATATCCACGAACGGATACCGACAAATACAGTGAGAGCTTTAATCATTATATGAACCTCCAGAAATTTACTGAAAATCCCATTTTTGGTAAATTTGCACAAAAACTAATCGAGCTAAAATGGTTAACACCAAATAATGGTCGTAATTTTGTAGGAGATCATGAACCAATAACACCCATTTCATCAGCTACACCAGACAGTAAGAAATTTTATACAAAACTTCATTGGAATGCTTATGAAATTATTGTTCGTCATTATTTAGCTCTTTTTTATGATAATGCTGAAATAGAAAAAGGAACCTTACGAGTTACTATTAAAAACGAACCATTTATAATTTCAGGACAAAGAGTAGTTAAATTAGGATACTTAGAAGTGTACCCATATGACATACCTAAGTCATCACTTCTACCACCAGAACTACCAGATTATGTGGTAAAAGGCATGTCTCTTAAAAAGGATAAAACTAAACCACCTCCAAGATATACTGAAAGCGATCTCATTTCCCTAATGGAAAAATTGAATCTAGGTACAAAGAGTACACGTCCTGAAATGATTGAGATAAACAAGAGACGAAAATACATTGTGAGAAAAGGTCAAACGCTTCGTATAACACCTATTGGACGGGCTCTTATGGAGATTTTGGAAAGAATCTGGCCAGAATTTGTCAATCCTTCTTTCACCGCAAAAATTGAAGAAAAACTAAAATTAATAATGGAACAAAAAGCAAATCATGAGGAAATAATAGAACAGACCAGAAGAGAATTTTTAGAATTATTCGATAAGCTCAGGCGAGAGAGAGAAACAATAATTGGAAAAATATCTGGAGCTGTTATCGAGAGCTTACGAGACGAAGCATTAATAGAATGTCCTTCTTGCGGATATCCTATGGTTTTAAGAGGGGGAAGAAATGATTCTCGTTATCTTAAGTGCCTAAAATGCGGAAATGTCCTATTTTTACCTAAGCGTGGAACAATAAAAAAGACTAAGTATAAGTGCAAAAAATGCAACACAACAGTGATAAAGGTCAATCTAAAGAACAAAAAAATAACATATTATTTATGCCCACTCTGCTATCAAACATTGGGTCCGTGCTTTAAATGTTCACAAATGGATTGTATTATAAAGAAGTTAAAGAAGTGAGGTTTTAAACTTCGCTCATTGTCAAATAATAAAAATCTATGGATCGTTATTGGGCAATTATCAATACCCTAACTCTTTATTAATAATATTAATTAAAGGCTTTCCAAGAGCTAATCTATTTATATTTTCTGCGACTTGTTTTAATTGTTCCTCTTGTGACTCTTTAGTTTTCCATGCAATATGGGGTGTCATTATAACATTTCTGAGTTCATGGAAGGGATATTTAGATGGATATGTTTTTTCACCAGCTTTTTTAGGATATATGTACCAAACATCTAACCCTGCACCTCTGATAATTCCAGCCCTGAGCGCGGTATATAAAGCTTTTTCGTCAACAATATCGCCTCTAGAAATATTAATTAAATATGCAGATCTTTTCATGAGTTTCAATTCTTTTAAACCTATTAATCCTTTAGTCTCTTTCGTTCTAGGGACTGCTATTACCAAAAAATCAGAATTTTTTAAAATATATTCTAAATCGCTTTTGTCCCCAAGAAAATCAAGTCCTAGTTCTTCCTTTAATTTCTCATCCTTTGTTCTTTTTATAGCAATAACTCTCATTCCAAGAGCTTTCCCAAGTTTAACAATAAGTTTCCCAACATGTCCTAGTCCTATGATACCAAGAGTTTTCCCCTTAAGTTGGGTGTTGAAAAAATCTTTCTTCTCATCCATCCAGTATCCTTGTCTAAAACTTTTATCGTAAGGTATAATATTTTTCGCAAGAGCAAGGATTAGTGAAATCGCATGTTCTGCAACAGCCACAGCATTCCCGTGGGTGTTTGCAATTAATATGTCTCTATCTTTTACTAGCTCTAATAATTTCTCTCTTACTCCGGCCCCAAAAACTTGGATCAACTTTAAGTTCTTTGCTTCATCGATCATTTCTTTTGTTAATCGACTGCCAAATACCATGTCTACATCTCTTATATATGGAATGACATCATCTGGATTTATAGAGTCGATAGCTATGAATTCACAATCAACCTTAACGAGCCTTCTTAGATCATTTAAGAAGCGGGAGTAACCTCCTAGGAGCAGAACTTTCATATTAATCCCTTTTAATATTCGCTTTATTGCACTACATGATAACAGAAAATATAAACATTATACTTGAATATTATGTAATGGAAATCCTTAATTAAGTATCAATTAATCTTTTAGTTAAGTATTCTGACCCATCGGTGATTGTTGTGAATTGGGAAAGGATGGTAATTTATCTTAAAGATGTTTGGGTGAGTTTTTCATCAAATAATACAAATGTGAATATACTGAAAGGTACAAATCTTAAAGTGAATGAGGGGGAGTTCATAACTATAACCGGCCCTACAGGCTCAGGAAAGACAACACTTCTATATACGATTGCAGGTATTATAAGCCCTGCTAAGGGGGATGTATATATTTACACAATGAAACTTAATACCATGAGTGAAGAGGCTAAAGCTTACCTTCGAGCTGAATATATGGGATTCGTTTTTCAAGATTATAATTTAATTTCATCATTCACCGTTTTTGAAAATATATTATTCCCTATGGAACTTCTCGATGAGCCCCCTGATTTAGATTTTGCAAAGAGTTTAATCAAAAAGTTTGGGCTAAATGGTAAGGAGAATTTATTACCATATCAATTAAGTGGTGGTGAAAAACAGAGAGTTGCTTTTGCTAGAGCTTTAGCAAACAATCCTCCAATACTGTTAGTTGATGAACCTACTAGTAATTTAGATGAAGAGAATAAAAAACGTATAAAAGAAATTCTTACAGAGCTAAAAAATGAGGGCCGAACAATAATTTTAGTTTCACATGATAGAAAGTTATGGCCTCTCTCAGATAGATTATACAAGTTAGAAAATGGGCGGTTAGTTGAATGTTCTTTAGGCTGATAATTAATGATATTATTAGAAAGAAATATGATAGTACTTTTTATATCATAGGTACAAGTCTTCCTTTGCTCAGCTCATTCATAATATCTCAGCTTTTAAGCTATTCACTAGGAACCTTAGAATTGATTCGGTCAATAAACATACCGTTAGCTTTTCAGAGAATATTTCGGGATTTCTTTTTCTTTCTTTGGGTAATTTCTCTTTTTTCATCAATGGTATCAGCTTCAGCACTTAGTTATTTTATGGCTAAAAGTCGTCAGAGAGACATATTTATAATGAAAGTCTCTGGTGCCACCACGGATGCTATTTACACTTTCTTTGTCTTTAGAATACTTTTTCTTTCTACATTTTCTTTCATCTTAGCTTTTATGATATGCTGTTTTTTCTCAATTTTTTCTGGCATGCCAATGTATAATTACTTGATGATTATCTCAACAATTTTCTTCTTTGTTACAGTATACTATGCTGGTTATAATGCTGCAGTAAAAGCTGTCCAGATGAAAACATCCCAATATTATCTTCCATCGCATTTAATTTCTCTCGCAGGAACAATATCTGGTGTTATTGAAAGATTATCTTGGAAATCTAGGTATGCAATTAGATTGCTTAAAAAGGCTGGAAAGATTTCTAAATTCATAAGTTATTCAATTTTTATCAGCTTCTTCATAGTAGCATTTACGTATTCTAGCTACTTTACTTTTATAGATACATCAGAGTACTATATCTATCAGTCTACAGGGAAAAATGTGGTTGCTATAGGAACTACCGACATGGTTTTCTTTTATAAGGATTTTTTAAGTTTCAAATCAGAAACAAGAATAATCAACTTAAAGGAACAATTGCTACCAGAAATCTTAACAGATATCATCTCAAATCTCTCATTTGTCGAACATATGGAAAAGCGATTAATTCTTTATGGTACTGTTAAGGCTATTGTAAGCTTTTCTAGCTCCACATCTCCATCGGAAATTATAAGAACATATACCAGGGACACTTATTTAGTAGGTGTTGATTTTAAAAACACAATAAGCAAATGGGTAATCTATGGATCCTATCCAAACGCATCACATCATGTTCTAATTGGAGATACATTAGATACCTATCTCGTTGGAGAAGGGACATTAGATGCAATATATATCTTTGGATACAGATTCATAGCTACTGCAATATGTTTAACTATTGAAAATAGTGGAGACATTGTGTATATCAGCTTAGATGAATTAAAATCTCTATCTTCTATTAATGGATATAACCTTCTGCTTGTTCAACTGTCTAAAATAACTCCAAGTTTTATTAGTGAGCTCTCTTCTATCGTAAACTCTGCTGGTTTAAATTTCATAATAATCGACGATATAGTAAATGAGAATATCAGTGCGTTATATCAAATTTGGCAACACGCATTATTAGTTTCTCTAGCAATAGTAATATCGATTCTAATTGTAATAAGTACATTTATTCATGTGGAGCTAAAATTAAGTTCGGATGATCTTAGAAATATGTTTCTCATTGGGGCATGTAAAAAAAGTATATCTGATATCTCATTCACGATAGGCATGATTAGCGTAATTCAAATATTTATTCCAGCATATGTGCTAGGAAGTATTCTTGGCTTTATAATTCTATTTAGGCAAGCATTTTTAACTTATACATCACTGTTTATAGAGGGCCTTACGTTTTTATTACTTCTTGCAGTATTTGTTACACTATTTAAGCTAATCTCACTTCTGGTATTTAAGAAGAGCAGAATTGAACTTTAGTATTAATTATGGGAAGAAAAATAAAAATATATCATACTCTTCTTTACTAATGCTAAGTACATATGATTAAAGAATTAATGGGATTCGCAATGAAAATATTGAGGAATGTTGAGAGCCTCTTTTGGAAGATAGTTGACTATTACGAAAAATGGAATAAAACTTCTTGCCAGCAACGCTTGGAAGTCTTAACTTTGGAGGAAATACCTTGTACTGCATTCCTTAAGATATTTGATAAGATTACTATGAAATTATTATCTATCTCTATTCCTGGTTTTTCTTGCGAAGCTTCTAAGGAAGGAGATTCATACACGTTCATTTTTAACTTAGAAAAAGAATTCTTCATATACTCTAACGGAAAGATCGTCGTTAAACGATGCGAAAACGATAAAGAACTGAGGGCTCTAATTTCTAAATTAATCCCAAACATAGATCCATGTAAGGATATTGGAAATATTAGATATACAGTTCCTTGTGCAGAAGTTCTCCCTCGATATGAAGCATATATTTTAAATAGATTGATTGATGTTGATGAGGTTATTAAGCATATAGAGACAATAAAACCAGAGTTTCATAGATTAGAGCATAGGAAAATAGTCTTTTTGGATAAACAAATAATTAATGGAACTATAGCATATCACTTTATATTGAAATTTACGTGTCGAGATAATAAAGTATCAAGCATATTCTATGAAAAGTATCCAATTCTAGTTAAACTAGATGCTCCGATAATAATATTTAAAGAGATAATTTCCATAATTAAAGGTTAATAAGATTTAATGCATGTCATTTTATTTATCAGCACTAATATCAAATTAACTTTTAATTATGACTTAATCGGAAGACCTAGTTTATCTAGTAGTTTTTTTAGTTCTATCATGTCATTTACAAAAAGATACTCCATTTGTCTATTGTATAGCACAGCTGCTGGGTGGAACGTGGGGTATATATAAATCTGTTGAAATATGATATCGACTTTTAGGACCTGACCGTGAAGTTTCGTAATTCCTTTAGGAGTAAAACCGAATTTCTTTAAAATGTATTTGGTTGAGTGATTGCCTAGGGTGATAATAACCTTAGGGCTCATAAGAGTTATTTGTTTTTCTAAATATGGAGAACATGCCTCTATTTCTGATTGCAGAGGATCACGATTATTAGGAGGCCTACATTTTATAACATTCGTTATATACACTTCTGACCTATCAACCCCTAATTTTTCTCTTAAAATTTTCTCAAGTAGTTTTCCAGCAGCTCCGACAAATGGACGCCCCTCTATATCTTCTTGTCTTCCAGGGGCTTCTCCTATAAACATAACACCTGAGAATGGATTTCCTTCTCCTGGAACAGCATTTGTTCTTCCTTTATGAAGAGGACACTTTTTACAGTTTAGTATTTCACTATTTAATTCTTCTAATTTTTTCATTATTTCTTCTTTATCTGCCATACTATCACTACCTAAACTCTGCTAATAGCTCCATTTCAAGAATTTTCAGGTTTTCTATTACTGATTTTTTAACAGTAGAAAATATGACAAGAAGAGAAAGTACTAAAAGAAAAGCAGCAATACTTGTTGCTACAGTAAATGAAATTAGAAGTATTGTTATATTAGTTATCTTATAAATGAATATTAGTGCTGATATTGAAAGGACAATAGAAATTAAGTATGGTGCAAAAACTATAAAAAGAAGTTCATATAGCGTTATTTTTATTATATCTTTATTTGTCCAACCTATAGTTTTCATAACACTAATTTCCATTTTTCTACGAACATTTTCAGATTTCCATATGGCGTAATATCCAGCACTGCCAGTAAACACGATTATAAATGAAATTATGATCCCCGCGCGTGATATGATATAAATTAAAAGTTGTCTGTAATATGGTAAATTAGTTAAACAAACAATGCTAAATGTAGTAGTTAGCGTCGTTGAAAGCATAGTGATCAGGGATATTAAAAAAAGTAATATATACAGAATAGGATTTCTTAATATTCTCCTAAGAGCGTAATATCTGTATTTATTAAATGATGATAAAAACTTCCATGACATCTCGTAAAAAATAGGAACATGAGAAAGCGCAGTAACTATTGGTATCTCAGCTGCTTTCATGGCCACATAATAGGATAATAGTGTGGGGAGTAAAAGCCCAATAATAAAAATAAATCCGCTCCATGCTGTATAGGGATATTCTCTAGAAAAAGGATATGCGCCTATATAAATACGCCAACCAAATATCAGTGATATGACAAAATTTGATCCAAAAACAACACCGATTAAACTGCCGGCAAATCCTAAAAGAGCCCCTTGTAATACAAATAAGTGTAAAATAAATTTATTTGGATATCCTATAGTTTTTAGCACGCCTATTATTTCACGACGATCAATAAACATATTAAACATTATGAAAAACACAAAAATAGATCCCATAAGTAAAGAGGATAGCCCCATTATTAGTATCATATTTTCTAAGATAATTGCTCCTGGCACATGGGTTAGTACATTATGAAGAATTCCGGATGCAGTTAATGTTCCTGTGCCAGCTGCTAATGCGATCACAGCTAAGCTTGTTTTTCCTCCTGCTCTAATTAACATCCTTTTTGTAAGTAGAAGCAATTTCATCTTTCAAAGACACCTTTCCGTAGTGTTCCATTCTCTAATTGATAGACCTTATTTGCATATCTTAAAATATTTAAATCATGTGTTACTACTACCAATGTCTTTCCCAACTCTTTATTGATCTTATGAAAGATTTCACTTATTTTCTGAGAAGTCCTGACATCTAAATTCCCAGTTGGCTCATCAGCTATTAATATTTGAGGGTTATTTGCTATAGCACGTGCTATAGCAACTCGTTGCTGCTCTCCTCCAGATAATTGGTCTGGAAAACGATTATAATACTCCGGGCCAAGACCTACAAGTTCGAGCACTTTAACAGCTCTTTCATAAGTGCGATATTTAATTGTCCTAACTCCTATTTTTCGCTCTATAACATAAATACGCTCACTCTCAGGGTATATTAAATCAAGAGCTAACTCAACATTTTCTATAACTGTTAACTCAGGAACTAAATAGAAAAATTGAAAAACAAAGCCAATATAGTGCCTTCTAAAAAATGTTAATTCGTTCTCACTCATCTTCGACAGTCTATGACCAGCAACTATGACCTCACCCTTCGTAGGTTTATCGATTCCAGAAATTATATTCAGTAGTGTAGTTTTACCAGCACCTGATGGACCAGTTATTACAACGAAATCTCCCTTATCAATGGTTAAATTTATAGATTTAAGAATGTATTTTGAATTATATTTTTTATATATGTCTATCAATTCTATGATACTCAATGCAATCCCTCGTGAAAGTCAATGATTTGATATCAACAAATATATAGAGTTATTCTATTGAAAAACTTTTTCGGTGAGGGAAATGCTTAAGCCAATAAAAAGAGAATTTTATAACAGACATACTGTTTCTGTTGCTAAAGAACTACTCGGTCATTTTCTAGTTAGAAAAATTGGAAATGACCTAATTGTTGGAAAAATTGTTGAAGTTGAGGCTTATCGTGGAGAGGATGATCCAGGGAGTCATGCGTACAGAGGTGTGACTCCTAGGACAAAAATAATGTTCGGCGAGCCAGGACATGCATATGTATACCTAATTTATGGAATATACTACTGTTTAAACGTAACAACGGAACCAGAGGGACAAGCGGGTGCTGTACTAATACGAGCTGTAGAACCAATACAGGGTATTGAAATCATCAAGAGGAACAGGAAAGTAGATAACCTAAAGAATTTAACAAATGGTCCAGCAAGAGTTACTATGGGTTTCGATATAGATAAACGATTTAATGGAATAGATATGACAAAGTACGGTCCGCTATTTATAGCTGAAAATCCAAGAAAAGGCAATTTTGAAATTGTTGAGAGACCGAGAATTGGAATTAAAGTTGGGCTTGATAAGTTATGGAGATTTTATATCAAGGGGAATCCATTTGTTTCTAAATTATAACTCAAAAAGTTTAATTTCGAATAGTACTATTATTAACATAATAAATCAATGTATAATATGTGATTTCTTATGGAATTAAAAGACTCTCATACTTTCTCAAAAATGGATGATGTGCGTTTAGTATATCCTTTCCCAGCTATTGTTGGTCAAGAGCTTTTAAAACGAGCTTTAATATTACTAGCGATAAATCCAAAAATTGGTGGTCTACTAATACGTGGAGAAAAGGGTTCTGGTAAGAGCACTGCTGTTCGAGCGCTGGCTGAGTTATTACCAGAAATAGAAGTTGTTGATGGCTGTCCATTCAATTGCAATCCTCACGATATAACAAATATGTGCGAAAATTGTAGAACTAGATATCTAAGTGGTGAAAAATTGCCTACTAAACGGAAACGTATGAAAATAATCACATTACCCCTAGGAGCTACCGAGGATAGAGTTCTAGGAACAATAGATATAGAGGCTGTATTAAAAGAAGGAATTAAAGCCTTTCAACCAGGAATATTAGCAGAAGCTAATCAAAATATATTGTATATAGATGAGATAAATTTGCTACCAGATCATATAGTTGATGATATTTTGGATGCCGCAGCATCTGGTTGGAACACTGTCGAAAGAGAAGGCATCTCAGTTACGCACCCAGCCCGATTTATTTTGATTGGGACGATGAATCCTGAGGAAGGAGATTTGAGACCACAATTATTAGATAGACTTCCTCTTTCTGTAACTATTTATGGAACTTATGATGAGAGAGAAAGGGTTGAGATAATTAAAAGGAATATGATGTTTATTGAGGATCCTATTAACTTTAGAGAGAAATATAATGAGGAGATTCAAAAATTACGTAAGAAAATAGAAGAGGCTATAGCTCTTCTTCCTAGAGTCAAAATTGATGACTTCTATTTAATGATAATAGCAAAAATGTGCACTAAATTGAAAGTAGATGGTCATAGACCAGATATAATAATAGCTATTACTGCAAAAACAAATGCTGCATTTGAGGGAAGAGAAGAAGTAAAAATTGAAGATGTAGAGATTGCATCGCTGCTTGCATTAGGCCATCGTACAAGAAGTGGAGGTTATGAAGAACCAGCTACTCCAAATCAAATAAGAAGCGCACTAGTAGAGGCAGCCAAGGAGATTGAGAAATTTTTTCGTGAAGACAAGAGGTAGTAGAATCTCACTTCTAGATTCTCGTGAGGCAAAGATAAAAGACTTTAAACTTCCATACAAAGAAGACGCTAAAAAGGTAAAAGGGTCTTTACCATCAAGAGACATATCTGGAAAAACTAGAATTCCATTATCGATAATTAAAACACCACCAAGAAAAGTTGGAAGGAAGGGTTATTTTTCATATTCCATACAAGCTATAACAAGAAGTGTAAAGAGACTGGGAGGAAAGATTGGTAGGCTCTGGAGTCATGAAAAAACAGAACATTTTCTAATTACACAATATAAAGATGAAAGCCGAAAAATTCCGCTTGCTAAAATCGTACCTGGCTTAGAGGAAGAAATTAAAGATAGCACTATCAGTAGTGCCCTAATTCTAAAAAAATTCATTGAAAAAATTCCAATGGACTACCCAAGAAAAACAAAATTTAGATGGCCTCTTAAATCAGTTAAGGAATTAAGAGGAGAGATTGGTCGAAGGGAAATTATAGTAAAGACTCGAAAAGGAAGAGCTTTTGGATACGAAAAGGCCAAAGAAATTAGTGACCTTGCTATACTTCCCACAATAAGAACAGCTATTATTAGGCGATCTCATCTTTTTAGGCAAGGAAAAATTGCTGTTTCAACAGACGATTTGATGGGTTATCGTTATAAATTCAAAGCCAAAGTTACAATTATTTTAATTTTAGATACCAGTACCTCTATGATGCCACATATAATAACTCTTGCAGATACATTATCTATTATTCAGAAAGACATTAAGATGTATAGAGATAGAGTGTGTGTAATTGCTGTTCAAGGTAAAAAGGCTAAAGTAATAATTCACCCGACGACAAATATCTATATTGTACAGAGAGCTGTTAGAGAGATGCCTATAGGAGGATCATCTCCATTGGCAGATGGCCTCCTTAAGGGATTACAAATCATACGACATGAAAAAAGGAGAAATTCAAATATTATTGCTCTGCCAATAGTTATTACTGACGGCCTTGCAAATGTACCACTTTACGATAACGAAAGTTATAAGGAGATTGATACTGGGTATCCAGCGCAATTAGATGTTCTTAGAATTGCAAGGCTTTATCGACATGAAGGAGTTCCAATAGTAGTAATAAATCCGATTGAAAATGATGAGTGGATTTCAAGAGGCTTTATATCCCCAACACTATTAGCTAAGAAAATTGCAGAGATTACTAACGGTTCTTATTATGGATATAAAACTGGCTTTTTCAGAACAACTCTAACAACAAATGAACTCACATCGGTTTTAAGAGAAGAAATTAGAAAAGCAAAAATTAGAAGTGCTGGTTAGTTTTTCATATAATTTACATTCTTTCAAGTGGTTTTATACCTAAAAGGTTAAGTGCATTCCTTAAGACTATCCTTATTGAATCAACGAGTTTTACACGTGCTTTTTCAAGCTCTTTATCCTTAATATTTAATACTTTTATCTTTGAGTAAAAATCAGAAAACATCAAAGCTAAAGATATTGCATACTGGCAAATTAAATCCGGTCTCAAAGTTCTTGCTGCTGTATCGACAACACTAGGAAATTCCGACAGCTTTAAAATGATTCTCTTTTCGATCTCTGTATTTAACTTTGAATAATTAATTTCCTTTGGAACCTCTCTTCCCCATTCTCGTAATATGCTACAAGCTCGTGCATGAGAGTATTGTATAAATGGAGCTGTATTTGCCTCTAATTTCAATGCTCTAGTTAATTCGATATCAAATGTTAAGCGCTTAGTTGGGGCAATATTCAATAAAGAGAACCTAATGGCACCAACAGCAACTCCTTCAACTATTTCTTTTAGTTTCTTTTCCTCTATGTCTTCATATTTTTTAAGGAGTATCTTTCTTTCTTCTAATAAAGTTCTAATCTCATCATATGTGCGGACTAATGCTATCTCGTAAAGTTCATCTATTGTTATATATCTTCCACGACGCCCTGCCATAGAGAAACCGGTTAAATCTACCATCTCATAATGTGCTGGATGAAACTTTTCAAGTATATCATGATATCCCATAAGGATCATAGCTGCGGCAACTTGCCTCTGAGGCAATTTTTGTTCAATTCCAATAACATTATAGACCTCATCAACCTTAAGAGCCTCAAACTTCCATAAAGTGTACGCAATGTCACGTGTTGTGTATAATGTAGATCCATCAGATCTGCGTAAAACTAACTTTGGAGGAAGAAGCTCATCTAGCTTGCCTTCCTTTTTGGCTTTCTCGATATCTTTTTCCGATATACCAAAAACCTTTCTTACGTCTTCTCTTTCAAGACAGGCTCTTGGAAGATCCAAAATAACAGCTTTGGATGGAGGATCTTCATATATCAAATAACCAGATTTACTAAGACGTTTAAAGACCTCATCAACATAGCCCTGGAATATTAAATCGCTTTCCCAATCAAAAGAATCAAAGTGTATATCTAATTTACTTAATGTTTCTTTAAATCCCTCTATTGTAAGTGAAGAGATTGTTCTAATAATTCTCTTTATTTCATCATTTCCTCTCTCATACTCAATTAAGATCTTAGATATTTCTTGATCTATATTAGAAATTTGATATATTTTCCAATAAAGTTTCGAATATAGATCAGGGAACTTAACTTCAAGTTCCTTAGCAACATTTAGTAAATCTTGTATTTCATAAAATTCATTTAATAATGTGAAGGTGCCGACCTCAAAATCACCCCCACCATTAACAAATGCATTAAATACGTCTAAGAAATCATTAAGAAAATCGTATTTTTTCCTAAGTTCTTTAAAGAGTTTACCCTGAAAAATATTCGTTTGGACTTCATTAATAGCGTTTTTTAATTGATCTATATAATAGATCCAAGAATGTATAGATTTTGTCATTTCACTAATAATTGAAATTGTAACGTAAATGGGTTTTATCTGTCGTTCTAATTCTTGTATATTCTCATCTTCTAACTCCTTTTTAATTAGTATAAGAGTTTTCAAGAAAGATTTCCTAAAGTTTGTACAATTCTTAATAATCTGATCCCTCAAGCGATTTATCCTTTCTTTTATTTTCTTTAGCTCTAAAATTGTATTTGTTATTGCGTAAAGCCCACCAATCCAATGATCTGGTTTTATATCATTCTTATAACCTTCCGTATGCATATATCCAAAACTTGTAATCGCTACTTGCAACCCAACATCATTAATATAGAAATGTCTTACTACGTCCGCGCCAAGAAATTTAAAAATCCTAGCTAACGTATCTCCAAACACAGAATTACGACCAGATCCTATATGCAGAGGATGTATGGGGTTAGCACTTGTGTGCTCAACCATTATCTTTTTTCCTTTTAGCTGATTCATTGATCCATAAGTATGATCCTTATTTGAAATACTTGTAATAACCAGCTCGCTCACCTTTTCAGAATCTAAGACAAAATTGACAAAGCCACCTATCACGCGTATCTCCTTTATCAGAGGATTTTTTTTCATATCTATGTTCTCTTTAATAGTATTTGCAACATCTTCTGGTTTCATACCGACTCTTTTTGCAATAGCAAAAGAAGATGGCGTACAGAGATCACCATGCTTTAGATCCTTTGGCTGTCTTATTATGACCTCTAACTTAAACTCAGAGCCAAATATTTTCCTTAAAGAATCGACTACAGCATTTTTACAATAGTTCATAAGATAATTTAGTGGATCATCGACAATCACACTTAAGCACCCACCTTAGAAAATAGATTAATAATAGTCTTTTTAATTTTGCTTTTGCAAAAACAAAAAGAAAGTGAATGATTTTCTTATTTTCCTAATTTTTTTAGTGCCTTTCTTATTCTTCTTGCAGCTTGAGAGAAATCGATGTATTTATCTTCCCTCTCTAAAAATTCTGTAATATGATTTCCACGTGATTTAACAATTTTCTTTATAAAAGTAGTATCGTCCTCCATAGTTTCGAAACCCCAAACTACAATTATGTTTTTATTCTTGACATTTTTATTTATGGATTTAGTATGAATTAAATTTTTCGCACATTTTTTAGCAACAAAAGACACAAATCATATCTTTTAAATTTATCTTAGGCGGCTTTGTTATTTTTCCAACAGCTTATTGATTTATACTAGCGTGACTGTTATAAAGATGGATATGTCCGCCTGCTCCTGGACGATGTCTCATTAATCGACATCGCCAGGCCAGCAGGCGGTCATCGTGTTGGCGGATGGTCAGCCGCTGGATCATCAAGGTGCGGTTCGCACCACTCACCAGCGTACACGAGATCCGCCGATTCCTCTAATTATTAGGTAATAAAAATAGTAATTTTAATTTTTCTTGGTCTAAAAATTATAAATTTTGTAAACTAACTATACGGAATTAAGGCTAATAACACATAGGAGAAAATGATAAATTTGAAAAAATAAGATTAACTTTACTAAAATAATGAGTTTATTGAAAGATTAAAGTTTTGTTAAAGGTTAAAGTAAAGTATTTATGTAGCGGATAATGAGATAATAATACTGAATAAGGAGGCCCTTTCTTGCCAATCGCGTTAGTAGTTCCTGTGGGGATTTATGTTCAAAGGGTTTTGAAGGGGATATTGGATAAGATAACATTGGGGATTTCCAAGATTTATTTACTAGTGCAAAGCGGAGAGGATGAGTGGGCAAGAAAAACACATGAAAACTTAAGGAAAATCCTAAACATGTTAGGACCTCTAAAAAGCGTTACAAAACCTGTTGAGGTAAAGGACTTTACTGATTATACAGCTTGTTTTGAAATACTGTACAATCTGGTTAATCACTTGCATTCTGATAAAGACGTTAGCGAAATCTTCGTCGATATTACATCATCAACAAGGATATGGACCGTTGCAGCTACTTCCGTTGCCTCGCTTTTTAAAAATGTGAAGATATATTATGTTACAAAAGGTGAACCTCCAGAGAAATTATCTATTGAACAAAGATACCCTGAATGGGCAATTAATGATGAAGGAAGAGAGATTATTGAGATTGTACCACCTTTTTCTAATATTGAGGAAGTATTGGAAGATGAAATAGCCAAAAAGATTTTAATGCTTCTGTATCATCATCCAAATAATCAGTTTATCTCCCTTAGGGATTTAGCTCTCAAATTAGGTATTGCTAAGGGTAGAGAAAGAGTTAAAAGAAGTGATAAGTTAAAGCTGAGGAGGAAACTCTATAAGTTGAGGAATAAGGGGCTTATTTATATTCAACAATATACTGGTAGAGCGTTAATAATAAACTTAACATTATTTGGAAGAACATTAGCTCAAGTTTTAATAAAAAATCACAATGAAGGAGGCGAGGATGATGACAAATTATCCAGTAACGCCAGTTAGATTACCAAAAAATGATTTAGAATTAATTGATTATCTTATTAAGCGAGGGGAATTTAAAAATAGATCGGAATTTATTCGATTTGCTATAAAATTAACATTAATAAAATTTATTGAGAAAATAGCCTCTGAGAGCTTTATGAATAATAGTAATAGCCCAGTAACACAAAAAGATCTTGAATATTTTAAGAAGATGGCTAAGGAATTTGAGTCTTTGATTATGCGCAAATAAGAACTTTTTTATTATTTTTCATACTATAATTTAAAATAAATAACATCATAATTTTGTTTTTATAATTCACTCTTGGTGAAAAAGTATGTTGTTTAAAAAAGATTGGAAAACATGGGAAGAAATAGTCAAAGAATGGAACGACCTTACAAACGAATTATTCAGATACATGGATAAAGCCGCAGTTAGTAAAATTCTAAAGCTTTCAGCAAAAATAGAAAAATTAGCCAAAAAGCATAGTAAAAAATTGTATCATGAACATTATACTATGCTAATTTCTCTCCTAGAACAATTATCTCAATATGGAGTTATAATAATTCGTGAATCTACACGAGAGGACCTCATGTGGAATTTTCAAAACTTAGTAGCACAAATACATTCCCTTTTAAATGATATTGTCTATTGGTTAAGGTATAAGCAACTATCTCCTAAACAATTTCAAACGGCTATGGCCACTCCGCAATATTACTATCCACAACATACACCATATACTTCAATGCCATATTATTCCATGGGATACACAATGAGCCCCATGAATCCCTATTACTATGCGCCAGGTTATTATGTTCCCTACCATCAAAGAGGTGGAGGTTTATCAGGACTCTTAGCATTACTTCTTCTGTATCGATTACTCTCAACACCTATGTACATGAGAGCATATCCAACTCCAACATATAGAGTTGCTACAAGGCCTCCAACAATAGATCCAAATATATTCTATAATGCAGTCTCTGATTTAAAGGCTACAATTGAACAGAATGCAGATTTTGTCAAAAAACAAGTAGGCCCTGATGGTTATAATAGGATAAAACAACAAGTTGATCAGCTCTTTAACTTGGCATTACAAGGAAAACAGACAGGTAGATTGTCTCCAGAAATTCTACAGCAAGCAAATACAATAGTCAATAGGCTAATTGTGGATGCTAAACCATTAACAAAAGCAGCATTGCCATACATCATGGCAAGTATAAAATCATTAGGCGGAGCTATAGATGGAATTTTACAAAGAATAAGGACTAAAGGTATTATTGATTCTCAAGATTATTATCATTTACAGTCCCTCTATGGTCAGATGGTCAGCTTATTACGTAGCTTGCCCCAGGATATTATTAAGAATATAGACCCCAATCTACTAAGTAATTCTCAAAGATGGATAACACAATATGGTAACCTCCTAAAGCAAATTCAAGGAAATATAGGGAAACCTATTCCACCAAGCATAATAAATAACTTTCAACATATAGTTTCTGAGATTAATACCCATTCTGCAAGGTACATTTCGCAACTACCTGCTCAATTTCAGAATATACTTAATAAATCAACGCTTTCATCATTCAGAACAGGACAATTTGTTAATCCTCTAGCTCCTCTGTTTCAAAAGCAGATAAGCGCACCAACTCGATTACCTCAGTTACCAAAGGTGCATTTTCCAACAATACCTAGAGCAGTAGGTCAGCCTCCTAAGGTTTCAATACCTCAAGTAAAGGTACCCCAAATAAGGCTGCCAACTATACCAACCCGAGTTCCTCAAGGTATCAAGCCTCCTACAGTACCACCTGTCGCTATACCTAAAGTAAAACTTCCTGCTACTGGAAAGGCCGTTCAAGGACTATTTTCTGGGTTGTCATCACTCTCAAGGATGAATGTAAGAGTGGATTCAGCCATATCAGATGTTGGTAAAGTAATTGCAAGTTTATTAGGTGGAAAAAAGAAGTAAATGGGTGATAATATGAGTGAAGAAAGTATCAAATTCCCAATTAAAAATTTAAAAATATATGATGAATATGTACCTGTTTCAGCGGATATAAGCGTTAGAGAAGCAGCAAGAATAATGAGAGACTACGATATACCAGATTTAGTTATAGTCGACGAAAATAATGAGCCTCAGGGAATAGTAACAGCATTTCACTTAGTAAAAACTGTGCTTAGTGACGAAAATAAAAACCCAGATACTATAAAGATTTCAGAGATTATGGTTAAGGTTGACCCGCTTGATGCAAATACAGACTTACTTGACGCAGCTAATTATGTAAACGAGAAAAAACTGCCATTAGTTCCAGTAGTTGAAAATAGACAACTAATAGGAGTACTAACCACAGCTGACATTCTTTATGGATTACAAATGGTGTACGGAGCAGCTGAAGAGGAGAGTGAAAAAGAAAGAAGCTAAGAAAAAACCCTTAAAATTTTTATATTTTTTAAATTTATATGTTTCTAGGATTCATAGGAGGCTTTTTCGTGTGCATAATACTTACGATAAATATCACACCAAGGAAGGCTGTTTATAGGAAATTTGATGAGGTTACATTTAATATTAAAATAAAGAATATTTGTACTAAGCTTATTCATATCAAATCTGTGGAGAATGTAATTCCTGAGGGATTTAAGCTTTATAAGGTTTCTCCCTCTGGGTTAAAACAACGCTTCAATGAAAGAAAAAGAAGTATAGCTATTAAGAAGGATTTATCGACTCATGAGGAATTTGAAATAAATATATTAGCAATAGCAGTAAATGAAATAAAATCCGTCTTTGCGCCCATTGTAAAGGCGGATAGGAAAACATATAAAGTAGAAGGAATTCCTATAAATATAACTCCACCATACATAGTTACTCAAGAGCCATTTGCAATATCAGGAGATATCGCAATAGAACCTGAAGGTAGGCCTGGAAGTACAGTAAATCTAATTCTTTCAATAAAGAACAACATGCCTGATGTTGTCTCAACTGTAATACTCTATGATGTGATACCTAAAGATATTGTTTCGGATATATTTTTTGAATTGGGCAAGGTAGAAGGGCTAAGAATAAATGATACAAGTATTGCTATCTTTAAAAACTTCGATCCAGGAGTCCCACTTAAAATTATAATTCCTATGAAAATTAAATCATTTTCAGAACTTGAGAAAATGTTTAAAGATCTCTCAACGATGGCATTTATAAAAAGAGAAATAAAACCACAAGTCTTATGTAAATTTGGAGAGGTTGTTATTAGAAATCCAGAGAATGTTACTTTCTACGGCAACAAAGTAATCACTATAGATCTTAAACCAAAATTAGATGTTAAATTATTTGTAAATGGGAAAACAGCATTTGATGTGACAGATGTTATTGCTGGTAAGAATGTTAAATTTTTATATCTAATTAAAAAAATAGGTGGAACGATAGAGAATATTAAAATTATTGACTTCATACCAAAGAACTTTGAAATCAAAAAAACACCTTCCAACATAATGGTAGAGGAGGACGAAAGTGGAATATATATGTTAACCATACCTAAAATGAAAAGTGATAAAAAGAAATTATCATTTTTGGTTACCGTATCTAAAGATGTAGGAGTATACGCGATAAATCCTCAAGTAAAAGTACAGCAACTTGGTCTTGATTTGCCGTTAGGTACATTTAAAATTAGAGTAATTAAAGAGAAAGCCGAGTTTGTATATGATGTAGAATATAGTAGAGTCATGCCAGTCCGGATTGGTGATAAATTTGATATTCTCATAAAAGCAAAAAACAGTGGAGACGATTTCGCAGAGAATATTTACATCAGAAATTTACCTGTTGATTTCTTGGACCTACGAAATATTAGAGTGACTTTTCCTGAGATCAAAACAATACCAATAGAAGATCTTGCTACAACGCAACTTATTAAAAAACTCAAACCAAAAGGAGAGATTCACATAATAATATCTGCAATAGCAAAAAAGATACCTGAGGAGACATTAAGTCTCGAGTTCGTATGGATGGACAAAAACAAAAAGGAATTTTTGGATACCATCTACCTAGAGAATTTAAAAATAAAGGAAAGAGAGGTATAATATTATTTTATTTTAAATTTAATTCTTAATGTTTTATGTTTAATATCTAATTTCTACTTTTTTATTCAATCTCAAAATTGAATTTGGCAGAAATTCTATTAAGCAATCAAAGTTCTCCGAAAACTCCTTAGGGGTGAAGCAAATTGGCCTATAAGTTCCTTCAATAATATAATCAAATAAATAAACTCTGATTTCTTTTTCTAAATCTGCTAACATCGGAATCGCTAAATAAAAATCAGAAATATTGCGTCGATATTGTTTAGAGCCGATATGTTGCTTTTTGAAAAAAATGGAGGGCATTAAAAAAAGCAATGAGATATTATCTTGGTGATCTAGTTGTCTATTTAAGTTATTAAATATAGCCTCTAGATGCTCAAAAGTTTTAGGTGAGTAATAGTGAATAATTTGCTCCTTTATATAACTTACATTGACTCCAATTCTATTTGCAATGCTTACAAGCTTATTATAATTAAAAATATGAGAGAAGTCCATAATCACAATTTTTCCATGCATATTTTCAACAATTTCAACTATTAATTCGTATAGGAAAATGTGGAAATCTGAGTTTTGACATACTCCTACGGCAAGACTATAACATTCCGATAAATTCATATTTTGTAAAACTATAGGCAATATAGATTTCAAAATCTTTCACCAGGGAGAGATATTAAAAATGCATATATTTATTTTTGGGATTTTCCCTGAGGATTCAGGGAAGACAATAGTTGCTCAAGGACTTTTAAAACTTTTAAGTGAAAAATATTCGGTGGATATAGCACCGTTTAAACCCATATCTGGTCATAATTACTGGAGGCAATATGAAACAGTAATTCTAAACAAGAGGTTAGGTATGCTTTTTGGATCAGACATTTATAGAATGATGAGTACTGCTAGATCCTCTGTGAATATGGATGAAATATGCATTCATAATCCCATTACATTTTTATTCTCACCAGTTGATATTAACAAAGCCTTAGAATTAAGGATGGAAATAGATCAGCTTCTAGACGAAACATTTAGTAAGAATTTAATTTTAACAAAGCTAACAAAAGTTACTTTCAGCAACGATAAAAAAGTTGAAAACATATACTTCTTTAACGAGTCACTAGCAAACAGACTAATTTTTGATAACGAGTTAGTAACTATTCTTAAAAATAGTGAAAATTCCGAACTTAAAATAATCA
The DNA here is from genome assembly GCA_040225955.1 of Candidatus Asgardarchaeum abyssi. GTDB lineage: Archaea > Asgardarchaeota > Asgardarchaeia > Asgardarchaeales > Asgardarchaeaceae > Asgardarchaeum > Asgardarchaeum abyssi. The sequence goes on from JBECUL010000023.1 coordinate 25,218, forward strand.
CCGATTCGATGGATGCTGTATATTTTATAAAAGATCATGGAGATGAAAGTATTGCTTCTTGCTTCAAATACCTTAGTAAGAAATTTTCATACATTCTAACTGAAAGTTTTAACAATGCTGTATTACCATGGTCAGGGGTTTTGGAATCAGATATTCAAATTGCAGTAGCTCCAGGTTACATCTTCATTTTTGAAAAGGATTTATTCATCAGAACTATAAAAAACCTTATAAATTTCTATGGAGCTGAAATCACAGCACCAAAATTGTTTAGAGTTATTACTCCAAAACAAAAAATAAGAATCCCACTAAGATTCGATGACAAAAATATTGATGTTCTAGATGACGTAGTAAAGATTATACTTAATGCGGAATAGTAAAAATATAAAGGACCTTTCAATTTAAAAGAGTAAATATTTCATTTACTATAAGAAGGGTGTTCAAAATGAAGCAAAACATAGCAATTCAACTCCAAAATGAGGAGAAAAAGATTGCAGAAAAAATGGGAAAAATAAAACACAAAATATTGATTTTTAGTGGTAAAGGTGGTGTTGGTAAATCTACAGTCTCAGCAAATCTTGCATTTGGATTAGCGCATAAGGGATTCTCAGTCGGAGTTCTAGATGCTGATTTCCACGGCCCCGATATACCATTATTAATGGGAGTGCAAGACAAAAAGCCAACTGTAGATGCTGAAACAAATGAAATAATACCAGTCATTGGACCTCTTGGAATAAAAATAATGTCAATCGGCTTTTTAATTGACGATCCAAACAGACCAGTTGTTTGGAGAGGGCCTTTGAAACTTAAAGCTATTAGAGAGTTTCTTATGAATGTAAAATGGGGTGAAATGGACTTTCTAATTGTCGACTTCCCACCAGGTACAGGAGACGAGATTTTAACAGCTATGCAATCCATCCCAAATATTGACGGAACAATAGTCGTAACAACGCCTCAAGAAGTTGCATTACTCGATTCAAGAAAAGCTGTTACAATGTCAAAATTGCTAAATGTACCACTATTAGGAGTAATTGAAAACATGGCAGGGTTCATATGTCCTCACTGCGGCCAGAAAACGTATATATTCGGTATAGGTGGAGGTGAAAATGCCGCAAAACAGCTTGGCGTAGATTTTCTTGGACGATTACCATTAGATGTTAGAGTTCGTGAGTTATCTGATGAGGGAAAGCCTTTCATTATTGAATATCCAGAAGCTGAAGTTTCCCGAGCTTTTATGGAAATAGTAGATAAAATTTTAGAAAAAGTTGGAAAAAAGGATAGCAGCAATTGAGACAGATAACCAAAACGGAAAAATAAAAATTATTTTTCTCTTAACATAGCAATCATTTTTCTATATTTTTTGGTAATTATTAATGACATTGCTATAAAAAACGCAAACAGAACTAAAAGATCTTCTATTGACATAATTATATACAAGCAATATACGGTTATTGTAAGACCTATGAGGGATAAAAGAAACGAGTAGGAATATCTTAAAATCTTTAGCTCAGATATTTTATATCCTCTAAAGTCAATTAAAAGTAGTATTGACGTTACAATAAGCAGTAAAGAAATTCCTAAAGCCTCGTTAGATAACATAAAAAGAATCTGAAAAGAGGGATTTTTCTCTTTAAATAGTAATAGCTGAACTATGGAAACTATAAATGATACTATTGAAATCATAAAAACGTTAAAAATATAGAATGCACATGCTACTTCCTCGATATGCGTTTTTAATTCATTATTTGTAAAAATTGTATCTGCTTTCCAAAATGCAATACCGCACCTTTTAACAGTATTAATTAGTCTACGATAATTTTTTCTAACTTTTAGCTCTTGAATGGCATCCTTAGCCGTTTTTCCAGCCAATAAAGCAAAAGAAAAGTATATAGTAATACCTAGATATATAAAGGATAATACTGTATGGATTAATCCATAAATAGAATATCCAAAGAGACCAATTGGAAAGATAGGGAGCTCCAACATGCCCAAATCAAAAGAACATACTAGAAAGTATTGTAGATTGTTAGAGGAATTATATATATTTACACCAACCCACAATTCTGTCTTAGAATAAGCCAATCCAACAAATTTGACAACATCCAATTTCTTATTTGAAATAATAGAATCTGTGACATTTAATATTTGTATAAATGTACCCTTTGCAATATCAAATTTTTTAACTACCCCATTACCATCAATTATCCAAGGGGCACCTTTAACTATATCCAAATCTATAAAATGATCTTTGTATTTTTCAGTGCTAAGTGTTAAATTATATATTAAATTGAGTGTTGAATTAAGAAGGAATAAACCAGTAGTATTTTTTTGATAATCATTATAAACAAACCAGAAGTTGCCCTCATATATTGCCATTGCTGTAAAAAAATACGATTCGGATATATTTTCTAAGCTTATTATTTTTTCTGGAGTTTGAGTTCCATTAGGAATTATTATAATATACGAAAATGTACTTTGATTTTTCCACAAAAAATAATATCGATCATTATAAAAAAAGACATCCTCTATTTCGCCATCATTTATATCGAAAGTTAAATTTCCAGTAATTTTTCCTTTCTCAGGGTTTATAAAGAAAATTAAGTTAGGATGGTAAGATAGAGTAACTAAGTTTTTTTGAGCCCAAGTAAGTTTTTTCCCAAAGAAATTATTAATTGTGATTCTCTGTGTAGGCCAAATTTTCGTAGACCCGGTTGCAATAGTTGGTGTTATTAACGAAAGTATTACTATGAATGACAGAAAGAGAGGAGAGAGCTTCTTAATATTCAACACACTCCTAGATGATATTTATTAATCAGAGCTTAATTTTATAAGCTCTTTACGTATGTAAAACATGCGCTGAATAACAGAAATATTAGTAGCAATAGCAATTATTATGATTACCCAATTTACAGCTGATATTCCTAGAAAGTCCACGGGAAAATACTCTATTAAAAGAATTCCAATACAAATTAAAAGTATACGTTCTGGTCTTTCGATTAAACCTACCCCGCTCATTTTCAGATGCATTATTTCACCTTTAGCTCGAGCATAACTTGTTAAGAGACTGCCAATAAGTGCCAAAAGACCCCAAATAGTATCGATTAGATTAGAATATATTAAGGCCGCGAATATAATAGCATCAGAATACCTATCCAGAACAGAATCCAAAACTTCACCAAATTTTGTAACTTGACCTCTTATTCTCGCAACTAACCCGTCTACCATATCAAAAAAACCAGAAACTAAAATAAATAATACACTTAGTAAAAAACTCGAATTAAGGATAAAATATGCAGCTATAAATGAAGATATCAGACCTAAAACAGACAGAATATTTGACGAAATAGGTAACTTTGCAAGAGCTCGTCCTATGGGATTCAACTTTCTTTCAAAAAATTTTTTCCATCGATTTAACATAATCCCACCTATATGAAATAAAACTCACCTAAGTGCTTCCATGAGCTCACGATATTCAGAATTTATTTTAGTTTTAAATTCTAGAATTTTCTTAGAGGATAAGCGTATTGTTACTTCCTGTATAAGATCTTTTGCTTTATTCTCTAGTTGTGAAAATCGTAAAGCTAAGTCTCTCTTTCTTAAAATCTTACGATAAATGTCCTCATGAGATTTCAATTTATAATATTTTTGCACATTGTTCATAGTGAACACCATTATTTTTAAAAAATAATTTTGGAATATATATATTATCATGACTATATGACCATTATTTACTACTTAATTAAAAAATAGTATGAATAAAGTTAAACCAGCAAGTTTTATATTGGTTGGGTATGATATATAATAGATATATATGTTAATTAGTTTAAGTTTAGTTTAGAGAATTAAGAAACTAAATTTTAATCATACCCTATCTTAGATGGTAGGGTGAAATTAATGATAAATGCAGTTTATTTCATTAACGGAATTAGCGGCGTTACATTATTGTCAAGATTATATCGTAGGATAACAATAGATGAGCAGTTAATTGGTGGTTTTCTGCAAGCGCTTTCTCAATTTATTAAGGAGCTTATAAAAGATGGAGAATCGGAAATCGAGGAGAGATTAAGAAAAGCTGACATTAGAGGTGTTGTTGAAACGGAAGTAAGGGAGATTCATCTTAGAGGTTACGATTTGATATATGAAATGAGACATCCAATAGTGGTTGTTGCACTTATAGATGAAAAAGATGATGCATTGCAAGTTAGGTCTGCTTTAAAAGTTTTATTGGAAAGATTCATGGAGAATTATAGAAATACCATAGAGACGCCAATAATAGACAAATATCAAGAGTTTATCCCTATAGTTGACGAAGTTCTTAAAAATGGTAAAGTTGGCTTAATCTTTCCAGTAAAGAAAGGAAAAGCGTCGGAGAATATTTTAGCGAAGATGGGATATATAACTGAGGATGAAAGCAAGGTTCTAAAACTCTGTAATGGGAAATTGACTGTTGATGAAATTGCTAAGGAGTTAAACATGGCTGTGAGAGACGTATGGAAAATTTTTGAGAGTTTAAAGCGTAAAGGCTTACTTGAATTGAAACATTATGATGAGGTTGAGGTTTAAATACGAAGTATGTTAAATTAGGTTTATGTAGAGGGATTTTTATGGCATATGGTGAGTATTCCGTAATGGAAACGCTAGCAATTGCACTTTGGGCGGGAGTTGTTAGTTACTATTGGGAGCTTTTTGGATATTATTTGCTTATAAAATGGTACAGAGATAGAAAAACGTATGAAATATCATTTGCGCTATTTTTCCTATTTATGGCCGTCGGACGTGTATTTTTTGTTATGTACGATTTTTATATAAGTGATATTTTCTGGTGGAGACTCGGTACATTTTTCCAGTGGCTTGGGCTAACAATAGTTGCTGTAACATTGACACTATTTCTTTTCGAAAAAAATATTTTCAAATACACCTTTATCACACCACCTATAATCATTTCTTTCGCTATCTTAGCTACACCTTCGGATTCCATTAATGTACTTAGAATGTACTTAGGGTTCATCTTTGCTCCAATTTACGCACTTTTGATTCCAGGGTTATTTTTCTATTTAGCATATAGACTACACGGAAGACTGCAAATAGCTACATTTTTACAGGGACTTGGCTTTTTGGTATTATACATGGGACGTGTCTTACATGCAAGTGTCGTTAAAGAAATACTCTCACCAGCAATTTATTTATTGGTTGCGCCAGCAATAGTAATTCTAGCGCTGCTATTCATAGTTATGGGCATACAAATGATACCAGAATAATATTTTTATTCATCTTCATTTTCAAAAAGATACTTTCTCTTAAAAAATAATAACGTAGACCTTGCTGCCTCCCGCACCAAATCATCTTCGTCTTTTAATAAATTTATTAGATATGGTATAGCCTTCTTTATTCCAAGTTTTTTTATCGCATTGATTGTAGCCATTCTTACACTTATACTTGGATTATGTAATTGATTAATTAAAGTAGAGATTATTGTCGAATCTCCAATTCTGGCGAGAACTTCGATAATGGTAGATTTTATTTCATCATCTTTTTCTTTTTCAAGAGCTTTAAGTAGGTATTTTACACTTTCCGAATCTTTAACCTTTCCTAGAGCAAGAACGCTCTCATAACGAACATTAACATCTTCATCAGACAAACCTTTAATGAAAATCTCTGTTGTATCCACAGATCCTATTTTTCCAAGAGCCCAAATGGCCGACGCCCTTATCTCTGGATTAGAATGCTCTGATAGCTTTATTAAAAAGCTTTTTGCACTTACCTCCTTTAAATTCCCTAAAGCCCAAATAGCACCCTCTATGAATACTTCATCCTCACCTTTCTCCCGAATTAAGTTAAAAATCAATCGACTAGCTTTGCGGTCTCCTATACTCCCTAATGCTTCAGCAGCTAATCTTTTCACTTCTTTGTTACTATCTGATAGTAAATTAACAATATGTGGCACTGCTCTAACTTCTTTTAAATGTCCAAGGACTTCGCATGCTAGTCCTCTAACAAGAACATTTTTACTTTCTAGGAAAGGTAATATATCTGCATAACAACTACGGTCGGCCAAACTAATGATCGCATCATTAATTTTTTGAATTATTTCATCATCTTTCTCAGTCTCTAATGCGAAAAATAAATATTTTAATGCTTTAGGGTTGCCAATGTTGACAAGACCCTTAATTGAATAATATCTAACATCCGGGTTTTCATTCTTTAAGTTTTCTATAAAAATAGGAAATGCCCTCATATCACCTAATTCGGATAACGCCTCGATACCACACTGTTTTAACCATGGGCTTTTTGATTCAGCCCACTTATAAATCTCATCAAGAAAACTTTTTGACATAGGAGTCACTCACACAGTGGTATTGGTATGACACTTACAAAATTCAAAAATTGTTTTTGATTTAATTTTTTCTGCTTTTAAAAGATTTTCGTACATTTGCTTTGTTGACCAAAACAATGTTATATTGAAGTTGTGAATTGGATTTTAGAGCAATATTATGATATCGTATATAACACATTTATCAGCGATATTATTATAACATTACGCAACCATTCATTGAATTGTTCAACAAAGCACGTACATTGAGAATAAAGTATCATTGCAATGAAAATAATTGCATTCGTATTCCAACATTCATAATAATGAAAAATATTTATTACTTACGGTAACTCTTTTTCTTTCATTCTTTCTATTCTTCTAATTCTTTTCTGGACATCTTGTGGTAATGAGATGTCCTCCTCACGAAGCCAGGTTGGCCTAACTAAACGCATACCTACGCCATCTATTATAACAATTTCCCACATGTTTAAACTATGGTCAGTCTGCCTACATTTTTCGACTAACAGATATCTTTTTAGAACTCCTTTCTTGACAGATCTTCTAAACCTAATTATTGCGTCTGCAATGTGTTCTATACCGAATCCAAATGCTGCAGATGTTGTTATTGCATACTGAGATGTTGCGACAGTAGTAAACTTCCAACTATACACAATCTTCTTGAGGATGTAACTCTGAGCTCTTGCAGTAGCTGGAGCAGATAGCCAAAATGCGCTCATAGAGTCTATTACAAGTCTAGCATGTTCATATCCCAATTCCTTCTTAGCTTCTATTATTTTATTCTTTAAATCATCTATATCCAAAGATTTAAGACTCCATCTATCTTGTGGTTTCATAAGTGCGTCAATAATGATTAATTTTTTTTCTTCCATGTATTTTTCAAAATCAAATTTAAATTGCTTAGCTTGTCTAATGATGGATTCTCGACTTTCTTCTGTTGTAACATAAACACCAGCTTGGCCTTCCTTTAACCCTTGACCAATAAAATGAAGACTAAATATAGTCTTTCCCGTTCCAGGTTCACCAACCGCTGCCACTAGAAAGCCTCTAGGGATTCCCCCTTGAAGTATTTTATCTAATTCTGGAATTCCTGTTTTTAAACGCTCAATCTCAGACATTAATCTCAACCTTTAGCCTTTTGATATATTTTCCTTAACTTAATTTATCTCTCTTCTAATATAATTAATAATACTCCTTTTCATTTTAATTTTAGCAAAAGAATAAATAATTATTTTATTTCTTATTCATGAAGAAATTGGAAATAGTCTGATATGAAAAACTTATAACTTCGTCGCTCGTTTTCTAATATTTAAAGAGGGTGCGTGTGGCCGCCGGCTT
>JBECUL010000024.1:0-29067 GCA_040225955.1 Candidatus Asgardarchaeum abyssi
TTTTTTATTGGGGAATTTTGAAAATTCATGGAGGATTGAGGCGGATCTTGGTGTCTAGGGAGCGTACTCATTTCGAAAATAGTGCGGAAGTACTGTTGAAAGCAAATTACTTATAAATCAACACGCGCTTTCACGAAGCCAATAAAATTAATATATTTTTAGTTTAGTGAACTCCATTTTTAACTCAAAAACAAACTTACTACATCACAAAAGTTTGTATAGCTTGCAGAGAATAATAGCTCTAACATTATGTATTTGCTTAAAGATTATTACTACAAGAGATAAAAATTACATGAGGTGATAATATTGCATGTGGAGAATGAACTTAGGAAGATACCATCATACTCTGAAGAACTTGGATTAGACCTTCATAAGCCTGAAGACAGATTTCTATGGTTTCTAGCCTCTCTACTTTTCGCAAAGAGAATTTCGGCAGAAATAGCGAAGAAAACTTTCATGTTATTCGTAAACCAAGAGTTAACCACGCCAGATAAAATATTAGATGTGGGATGGGATAAATTGGTAGATATTTTGGATTCTGGAGGCTACGTAAGATATGATTTTTCGACAGCTACGAATATCTTAGAATGTATGAAATTGTTAAAGAAGAAATATAGAGGTAATTTAGATAGATTGCACGAAATGGGGTTCAGTGGATGTCCGCATTGGTGAGTGAACATCCACCTTAGGCCTCATCAGCCTCAGCTCCCTCTGGGTTCATGGGGAGCAAGTCATTGGTCTTGACCCCGTTCAGGGTAAACCACAAGCCCACATCACATTGCCCCTTTCGGTGCTTTATTGCCACCACATTCAGGTATTACCTCAATACTCACAAATATCACAAAATATTTAACTATTTCGGAGGGCGTTAGGGTAACATTTGAGAATAGGTGATATAACACTGTTTTAGCACTTAGGAGTTGAAGGCTCATGGTAAATCATTTATAAATCACCCATTTTCGAATGTTACCGGCGTTAGATTCAAAAGATTTAGAGAGAAGACTTATTGAGTTTAAAGGCTTTGGTCCAACAGCAGTAAATATTTTCCTAAGAGAATTGCGGGGAATCTGGTCAAAAGCCAATCCTCCTCCATCTGTTATTGCTGTAAAAGTAGCTGAGTGTTTAAGCATAAAAGATGTTAAAAAGTTCGAATCACAACTTGTTAGAATATACTTAGAGTATTGTAAAAAACGTAGATGCAATATATGTCCGGTTAAAACCTTTTGTACTAAGAAAACATAGCTTCTTACTCTACTTACTTTGGAAATTATGCAAAATGAATTACCTTCTATTTATAAGTCAGTCTAAAGCAATAAAATATGAAAACTTTAAACTTCAAATATAGTTGGAGGTTTTAAAGTGGGCACGGATTACCCAATTGAGGTAAAAACGCACACTGCATTACATATTCTTAAAGGTGCCGTAAGAAAAGTTTTAGGTGCAAAGTGGACTGCGAGCGTATGGGTGATGGGAAATAAAGGAAAGCTAACTGTCCAATTCGATAGAAAGCCAACTAAGGAGGAGATCCAAACTATAGAGGATTTGGCAAATAAAAAGATAGAAGAAAACGTCGAAATAAAGATCCACGAACTTCCAAGAGAGGAGGCTGAAAAGCGTTGGGGAGATGAGATGTACGATTTATTCCCAATTCCAGAGAGCGTAAAAGTGTTAAAAGTCCTTGAAATTGAAGACTGGAACCTAAATGCTTGCAAGGAACAGCATACTAAAACTACTGGAGAAGTAGGAAAAATCAAAATTACGAAAATTAAATTCAGAGCAACTAAAAAGCTCTTAGAGATATCCTTTGAGATAGAATAATAAGTGCATTATAGAGTTATTATTTAAAATAATAATTAATGTAATGTAATATTAATAATTATGCGGTGAGCTTATGTCAAGTTTTCTAAGGTATCTTAGTAACCTTACTACACCAAGCCCCCTTGTTCTTTTTACGCCTACATTAGAAAATTCAGCAAACCGAGAAAGCACATATAGCCATCCCTTATATTTTTCATCTTTTATTAAAAAACCGACATGTCCCTTAAAACCAACGATTTTCTCAGCTTTTCCAATATCCACCTCTTTCGTTACTATCTTGTACTCCCTAACATAAACATTTTTCTCAACCCACTCCTTAAAATCCTCAAGATATACTCTCACTTCGGAAAACGTGTTCCAAATCCTAGCTAAATTTGTAAACACAAGCCTAGGAACAGGAAGAATAGTGGGATAGTTCTTAGCTTTCTCTTTAAACTGTGCCGGCGTTAGGAACTTAAAACGAATTATATTATCATCATGTTTTTTCTTCAATTCTTCCCTCAAAAGCTCTTCCATCGATAATTTATTAAAGTTTATTTGATGAACGTGAAAATCGAGAACTCCTAGTTTTAAATTGCCGTCAACCACAGATAATAGAATATCCATAATTGTTTTCTCTAGCCTCTCATCTAAGATCGAAAAACCAAATCTATAACTTTTGCTAGCCTCAATCTCCCACATCCCTGACTTTAGTCTTTTCTTAAAGCCCATTGGGTGCAAAGGAATCACAGCATAAGGACGAATAGCATTAACATCATGAAGCTGCTTGGATAAATTCGGATCCTCTTTCTCTATTGTGTGAAGAAATAACCCCTGTACCAGGTGCCCCGTGAACATAGGTAAGTAACCAGTAACAAGTGAGACGACATCAAACTCCACTTTTAACATCATAACACCCTTTCCTATCTATAATACACGCAATGTTTCTCATTACATATATAACTCAAACATCTAATAAAGATAATTTTCCACAACAACATACTGCTAAGCTAAATTTCAGACTCATTATGTTATTTTAGTGAATGATAAAGTCTCATTATACATTGCTAGGGAACGATATGTAATCCGTTAGAGAGCAAGTTATTGGTCTTGACCCCGTTCAGGGTAAACCACAAGCCCACATCACATTGCCCTTTCGGTGCTTTATTGCCACCACATTCAGGTATTACCTTAAATGATCAAAATATTTAACTGTTTCAGAGGGCATGATATTATGATTTTTGAGTATTTAGTACACCTAGAAAGATTTATAATAGCATTTTTTGTAACGATTATTAAGGTGAAAATAATGGAATCCGCTAGGGAAGATACCATCATTGAGTTCATAAAGAAGTTACCAGAGGTACTTAGTAAGCATCCTGAACTTAAAAGAACATTAATGGATGCCCTTGGAATCCCAGAAAACATAGGGGAAAGTCTTCAAGCCATATTACTCGAACTTAAGAAACTTAGGGAGGACTTCAATAAACAAATACTGGAACTGAGAAAAACTCATCAAGATGACATGAAACACGTATTGAGCGAAATAGAAAGAGTATGGAGTGAAATAGAAAAATTAAGAAATGACTATAACAGACAATTTGAGGCTTTTCAGAAGCGGATGGATCAGTTCGAAGAGCACTTGAAAAAACTTGACACGCGAATAGATCAGTTCGAAGAGCACTTGAAAAAACTTGACACGCGAATGGATCAGTTCGAGGAACACTTGAAAAAACTTGACACGCGAATGGATCAGTTCGAGGAGCACTTGAAAAAACTTGAGAGAGCAGTTAATTCATTAAGTTAACGAGTAACATCGCTTGGTGCGAGATGGGGATATGACAATGAGAATGCTGTAAGGAATGCAATAAAGGGGCTGTTAGAAGAGGACTTTGGAGTGAGAGTTGAGAAGTGGGAGTACTTTGACGAAGAAGGTTTCGTATACTGGAGGCCCAGCACTGTTGAGGTAGATGTGGTAGTTAAGGATGCAAAGCATATTCTTATAGAGATAAAATCGCATGTGACGAAAAATGACGTGGCAATATTTTTGAAAAAAAGTGAATTGTACAGAAGAGTAACAGGAGTAGAACCAGAGCTTATGATAGTTACACCTTACATAGAACCTACGGCTGAGGCCTATGCAAAGGACAATAAGATAAGGGTATATACAAAGGTTTGATTTAGGATTCCCTATAGATTTCGATTTTTATAATAATTTAATTTTTCAAGTAATATATCATTTGTAGAAGAAACTAAAGATGAAAGTTGTTAAGCTATTATTTTTAAAAATCTCAAAGATATTTTCCAAAAAAAGAGGCAATATTTGATAATAATCGTTTTGTAAGACAAAGTATGACCAAATAGTTTTCCAAAAATGAAATCTTAATAGTATTGACAGATTTTTATTGTATTTAACCCTGAAACGTTTTTCAGTTGATTGAGAAAGAGATTAAAGATGCATAACATTCAAGAAGTTTGTTTTATAAAGTGAATGATTATGTATCTCATATGCACTTTGAACGATTAATCATATTCCGATGTGTTTTGATTTTCTTGGTCTTATTTGAGCGATAACAGGTGCTTTTAGTGCTATTCCGCTTACTATTCCAACTCCATTTGGGAGGAAAGGAACTCTTTGTAAGTCAGAGATCACAGAGTAGCTTATATAAGGAGATATATAATCCAAATCTGTTTTACTATCGATTCTGAGAATTATTTTTGTTCCACATTGACTAATTACGTCTTTGTCGAGACCTACAATTCTCTGGCTTGTCAAGCATAGGCCAATTCCGAACTTTCTCCCCTCTCTGGCTATTTTCCGCATCATGCTCTTACTGTAGCTTTCTTCGTCTTGAGGGGCAAATCTATGGCTTTCCTCAACCACTACCATTAGAGGGGGGATTATTTGTTTCTTTCTTGCCTTAAATAATATATCAAGCAGCACACCGACTAAACTTATTCTAATTTTTTCTTCAATATCTTCACTTAGATCGACAATTGTGAGTCTACCAGGTGAAACTAATTCCTCTATCTTTGGAGGCGTACCAATAATTCCAAGCTCGCGAATTAGTTGCAATTTCCTTTTTATAGTAAATACCGTTCTTGACGCAAATTTCCACTCCGACGCCACTTTATCAACACTTTCAATGACATTGTCTATAGTAATTCGCATCTTTTCTTTCTTTAGGTTCTGAAATACCAAGAAAAGCAAATCATATTGTGTTTCAGTGGCTCCCAACATTTCTGCAAATGAGTCTGCGTTAAGCCAATCTAAACTTATTCTTAATGTCTTTGACCCGGGGTAGGATGCGAAAATAGAATATCTGATAATATCATATGACTTAGGTTCTAATCCCCATTTTTCTAATAAGCTTCCTTCCTCATAGTTTGGTGTGTTAAATCCATGATATTCTCCATGAGTGTCTATTACAACAACTGGATAGTTGTTTTCAAGTAACTCTTCAATAATCACACCAACTGTATAGCTTTTTCCACTTCCCGTTGCACCCAGAACTGCAATATGATGTTTTATTGTTCTCTTGATATCCAAAACTATGTCAATGTTATTATTCCCATACATCTTACCCAAATAAATTCCTTTTTCTGGAAGCTTGAGAAATTGTTTTAAAAGGTCACTAGAAGCCAAATAGACAGTATCGCCGGGTTCTGGAGCGTCATTAGGTGGAGAAATTTGCCCATCTTCTATTATCCCAATTATTTGAACTGTTGCAGCCCTCCATCGGCCTATATCAACAGGATATCTGGCGTATAGCGGCATATCTCTTTTAAGATGATCCTTGATAAAAGTCGGATCTTGGAATAACTCATTTATAGAGTGCAACCTTATAATTCTCCCCAATATTATTCTTGACCCTAACGGAACCTCTACAAACTCACCAACCTTAACATCTGCATCATCATCGAGCTGAAAATTGAACTGAAGATGAGTAGGACCAGTTCTATCTGATAATATAACTCCTAATCTTTTAGCCTTCATCAGATTCCTCCCCGAATAGAATTCTATCCCTTCTTATTTCATACTCTTCTATATAGGATCTAAGAGCACCGTGTATTGCCATTTCAATATTTCGTTTCAAAAACATTAGATTGTTCTTTGCTAATATTTGGGCCGTTCCAGCTATACTAGGTCCTGATAGTACGGATCGATCAGGGGCTGGAAGACTTAATGAATATAAAGTGTCTAATACTCTCTCTTGGTCCTCAAGTGGAGAATCTGTTATCATCTCTACTTTTAATACGAAATTATGCCGTTTTATGTAAAACTCATACCAGTTACTTATTGGAGGTCGGCCTCTTTCTGTCTTTCTTTTAACGGGGCATGTAGCCTCCCCATCATATAATATTCCGAGCATTAAATTGAGATCACTTGTTTCTCCTATTTTCATACGTTTAACAGTATTCAATATTCGAATAATATAATTATCATGCGGTACAACGCTAACTCCCACCAAAAGCACATCTTTCTTCCTTGAAAGCTCTAATAATCTCTTAAAAAGAGTATGTACCCTATCTCTTAATTCCATGAGATGTCTGCTGTACACAATAAATCCATGCGGCACAAGAGATCCATTTCTGAATAATATTCTAAATTTATCACCATATTCTTTTATGGCCTCATAATCAGCACTCAAGTGCTGATATTCAACAAGGTAACGAGCTGCTATCTTTCTCCCAGACTCTAAAAGTTCTGGGAAATCACTCGTCATTTCATAAAATGGATCACCAGGAAGAAAAGGCTCCTTGCCTTTATATGTTCTCAAATCCGGTCTTATTATGCTTTTAGATCGATCTCTATCTAAGACATTTCTGCTAAAGTATCCAACATAATTCGCTGCTGAGAGGAAAACTATTGACATCGTCATTATATCTCTATATCTATAGTTCCCTAAGGTATACGCGGATGCACTTCCAGAAAACCAGACATTATCCAAAAATAAATCCCTAGCTCTCCTTTCTAAAATAAATTTATCTCCAACAAATCCCCATCTTTCAAGCTCACTATCGATTCTAAGATTTCTTAATTCATCACGAAGTTTACCAGAAAGCAAATAATCCATGTCAACCCTTTTTAGAATACTTTTTATTTTCTCATTTATGCTTCCTAAATGCGCTAATTCAGCAACTCTTACTGGGTCTATAAAATCCTCTAATGTAATCATAGGCGTTGGTTCTAGTACGTTATTCATCATAACTTGGTAAAGACGTCGCTGGTTCACGCTATAACGTCCACTTCCTTCATACTCAAGAACGCCTAATGTGGTTAAAATCTTTAAATAATCCCTGATAGATCTATCTGTTAAAGAAGTTTTTTCGGTTAATTCCTTTGGAGTAACATGTCCCTTTCTTTGCTGAATTTCCAAAATTATATTTAAAAGAGCTGTTAACCTTACACGGATAGTTGAGCTTGTCCGCCCCAAAGATTAACACCTGAAATATATTTCCTATTTTAAAATATATTTCAAGCGATAAAATATAAACTTTACTAAATAAATCTCATTAAGTGAATTCAGCGGGTAAATAGCGCTTTCCTAATTCTAAAATAAATACATTTCACTGCTTCTTACGAGTACAAATCCATTTTTAACTGAATGTCTTGTATCTGACCCAACGCAAAAAGAATCAGTTTATTATACAAATTCTTATCTCTAATTAGTATCGGCAAGCCATACATTAATATCTTATACTGCAATTTTGGAAAAACTTCATCCAGCGGTATGAGATCTATAGGAATATCTATAGCTCTTTCTAACCTATCACCTAGGAGTAGAATTTCTTTTAAACTAAGACGCGGATAAGCATAAATAGCTATATCTATATCACGAACCTCTCTTCTACGCAACGCAGACCCAAAAATAATGGCTATTTTCACTCTATTGTCTTTCACCAATATTTGTTTTAATTTGGGTACTATCCTATTAAGGTCAATATTATAGTAGACAATACTCATTTTACTCACCTTTTATGTTTTTTAATAGCTTTTCTACACACTCAAAATCATTTTTAATCGAAACATAGATTTTGTAGTCATCTACTATCCAATACCTGTGGATGATCATGTTCCTCAATCTAACTAACGCGACTAGGTCATCCACACATTTCAGACCTAATTTTTCAGCAACAAATCTTACAGTATCAACATATGATTTAGGAACAAAATCGTATCTCTCTTTCGCAATGTAAATACAGAGAGATATTAGCGATTCAACCAATAATATAATGTTATATCTGATGGAGTATTTTTCTTCGATATATAACTCACTAAAAGGCTTAGATGTTAGTCTAAGAGCTCATTAATAGCCTCTTCGGCTTCAGCTACCTATAGTTTAAGAAAAAAATGAAAAGAAAAAAGAGATGTTATTATTTGTTAATGCCGCTGTTTCATATATTTATGCCGCTGTTTCATATATTTAACAGCCACAGCAATAATGAAAATTGCTGCAATTCCTATTCCAAACATTATAGTAGGTGATAATTCAAAGCCTCCTAGTGGCTGTTCTGAAAGTATATATAATTCTGACTGTTTTCCAAGAGTGTATAGGCTTACTTGTGGATCGTAATTTATTTCGGTGGTGTTTCTTGGAATTCCAACGAAATTGGTGAAAATTATATGCCACTCTGCCATTTCAAAGTTTCTGTAAAAGGCTTGTCCCCAAGCATAATCAAATGAAACGTTAACAGTGCCATTATAAATGTAGCTACCATTAACTGCTGTATAGTTTTTATTTACGAAGAAATCCCCAATAACATCCATAGCCCTTATAGAAAGGCCCCTTGAGGTTGAAAGGCTGTTCACAGGATAGTATACATTATCATTCCATACCCCTGTTAACAAGCCTACTGCAATACAGTAGTTTTTGGGCAAAATACCCCAATCAATATCGTAAAGTTTTAAGTTGACATCAACTTTAATGGTGACATTATCGTAGAGGAGGAGTGAACCTTTACTAGTGGTTTCAAAGGGTATGATGTGAAATGTGAGGGTTATATTTCCTTTGGCGGAGTTGCCAATAACTTCTAATATGTCGGCTGCATAGGACCACGCATATTCGATGTGTGAAGTATTAATGAAGTTTAACCCAGTAATTTCAAAGGTGTAATAGTATGCTTTGTGCCCATGCCAAATTTCATTTTTAAGCTCAGAAAACTTTGCACTTGCGTTTACAAGGTTTGTCACAAAAAACACTTGATCTGTGATAACTCTTCTAACTATAAGATGGGGGTTGTCTGGATGAGTTTCATAACAGAATGAGAGTCTTCCATTACCGTCACTATCGTTATAAACGATTATAGGCATAAGCAGAGTTCCAAATGGGCTATGTTTAGAAAAAGTTTTATTTTCCCTTGAAATCAAGGTCTGCAAGGTGACAAAAAATATTTCGACGTAAGGATTTTGTATCTCAAATTCTTCACCAGGGTTCAGGGGATGTTGCCCTCCTATGAGTGGTCTAGCTGTTATACTCATTTCACCTGCTTTTCCATACCATTCAGATAGCGGTATTGGGTTGTAAGCTACACTTTCCACATTTATTTCATTGGTGACATTGTATACGTGGATTCCGGCAAGCATTTCTGCTCCAAAAATCAGATTGCCATCAACTACGATATCCATCAATCTATCAAAACTCGTAGCATTACATAATTCATAGATATCATGTGGATCCGAGATGTTTAATACGTGTAGTCCGTAAATGTTATCCGCAACAACTAAAGTTTCGTTATCAAATAAATCTAGACCCATTGAACACTTCAAAGTTTCATTATAATGTGAGATTAACGTAGGAGATGATTTGCTACTTATATCAAAGACGTAGAGCCCGCCAATACCTCCAGCGACAAATAAAGTATCATTGAGAACTAAAGCATCATAACCCATACAAGGTAAATGAGTACTAACGATAGTCGTAGGGTTACTTAAATCTGAAATATTTAGCACAATGAAATCACCTATATGCGTAACTATGTAGGCGTAGTTTTTGTCAACAATTAAATTTTTCAAATTCATAAAGGGTTCAGAAAAACATGGTCTTAGATCGACGTTGTCTTGAATGTCAAAGCTTAATTCTGTAACTGACATAATCACTGGACTAGAGATATTAGAAATGTTGAGTATAGCTAGATATCTGCCTAATAGCACAAAAAGGTTGTTTTCAACTAGTTCAAAATCTCTAATAATTTCATCTGGACCCTTGTGTGGACCTTTGTACCATGTACTTTCGATCGTAGTGTTTGCTAGCAAAATTGGTTCCTGTGGATTAGAAACATTATATATTAGGATGAACCATGGTCCCCAATCTGGTAGGGGGCTTGTCGAGAGAATCATAAGATCATTTTTCATATATATTGCTGTACAAATACTATAATCAGCCACTGGGTTAGGTACCGCTTCCGTTCCTGTGACATATCTAATCAAAGCTATGTTTTTAATGTCTGAAGCATCTAAAAGCGTTGTAAAGCCAGGATCCTGCCTAGTATATGCCAGAATTAGGTCGCCGGATTTGTAAATATCGAAGATAAACTGTGGATCATAGACTTTTACATGTGAAGACATAATTTCGTTTAAAAATTCTATGCGAATTTCTCCATTTGGATTTGCAATTATTGTTTTAATGTTTGAATCATTTAAGTTTTGCAAGCCTCTATGGAAGTTTACCATATATCCTTGATAACTTGACATCGTTGTCAATAATAGAAGAAATAAGGTGGTTACGAAAATTTTCTGCAGCACACTCACTTTTCGTAACAACCTCCTATTGAGGCAATACATTATATATTAAATTAATATTATTATTAATTATTAATATTTATTTATATTTATAATATTTATTATTTTTTCAGAAATTTTGCCGTAATCTACACGCTTCCACCCTCATACTCGCTTCACCAATCGCTATAAGCCAGTAGCTCCCATCACTATCGCTTCTAGACGCATCAACGCCATATGACTCAACCATGAAAGATATAAACCGAAGCTTCTCAACGTTGGACTCACCAGCATTCGCCGTAGTAATTAAGAAAAATTTTGTCCATATAGTTGCTTTGTTGAACAATTCAATGAATGGTTGCGTAATGTTATAATAATATCGCCGATAAATGTGTTATATGCGATATCATAATAACTTGCTCTAAATTCCGATTTCATAACTTCAATATAACATTGTTTTGGTCAACAAAGCACCATATAGTGAGGTGTGTTATAATATTCATCATCATACCCTTTTTAATCACCCATTCTCTGATAGAGAGATGATAATCTGGTACATTTCTGTGTACATGAAAATACTTATATTTGTATCACAATATTGTTTACATAAGGTGTGTTACGATGAGTTCCACTTTTAGTATAAGAATCTCTAAAAAGTTAAAGGAGGAAATGAAGAAGTATTCAAAAGTTGATTGGGCAAATGAAATCAGAAAGTACATTCAGAAAAAAATAAGGGAATTAAAGTTAGAAGAGATTCTTACTAAGGCGAAAAGTTTAAGGCAGCAAATGAAAGTGGAAATAAATCACGTAGAACTTATTAGAGAGGATAGAGAGAGATGAAAATTGTTTTAGATTCAAGCATCATTGCAGCCTTGTTCTTTAAAGATCCTTTTTCAGAAGCTGCCGAGAAATCTCTGAAACGGTATGATGAATATTATACTGTTGATTTTGCAGCGGTTGAAATTGCTAATGTAGCTTGGAAACGAGTGACTTTGTTTAATGAGAGTAGAAAAATTATTGAAGAAGCATTAGATGATGCAATAAACTTCATAGAAACGTTATGTTGTGTTGTTTCTTCTTATAAAATATATAGAAATGCTTTTAACATTGGTATTGCTACAAAGATTCCTATTTATGATGCTCTTTTTCTTGCCCTTGCAAACATTTTAAACTCTAAGCTACTAACATGTGATACTAAGTTAAAAAACAGTTTAAGAAAAACAAAATATTTTAAGTTGCTGGAATATCCCACATAGTACTGTCAATCTTTAAAATGCAACATTGTTTATTGTACCTGTGAGATTAATCAGATATTGCATTTTTCTCTAAAATAGTCTCTATCCGTTCTGACCTCTCACTAACTTTTGGAACATTTGATAGTAATTGTTAGCGAGAGTCTTCTTTCTCTGGTTTCATTGAGGGGCTTTCGCAGGGAACGGGGACTCCACACATCTATTTTTTTATCCCCTCAGCCTAATGTTACATGCTCCTATAACGTCTCTATCTGCCTCTAATCCGCATTTCTTACATTTCAGAGTCCTATACTGCCCATTCGGGCTTAACTTTGCCCACGTATTATGCATGTGCGGGAAGTACCCTTAACATTAATATAAATTAGTTAAGAATTGAGAATAATTAAGTGCTTAGATAATCGATTGATAGCATCTCTTAGTGCAATATATTGAGGCCCAGAACCTAATGGTATTTTTATAAGGCCTACGGTTCCGTTTATTTCTTCTTTTATCGAGGCTTCGAATAAGAGGCTGTTATAATAAATTTGGTTTGCGGAGACAATGTAGTACTTTACGTTCAGCTTAATATTGCTAAATTTTGCTTCAATTTTTGGCTTTAGCTCGTTTAGCTTATTCTCCAAAATGAGCCTATTAATGTAGGTTAAAGGGGAGTAATACGCGATAATTACGACATCAACTGTCTTCTTAATTTTGAGTATTGAATGTATAAATTCAAGAATAGCAAGAATGTTTGCAAGGCTAAATTGCTCTGTAACCACAACTGGAACTACAATTTTTGAGATAGTACCTATGTTCAAGTCATGGTTTGGCCTATTTAAAAATGAAATAAAAACACTGAAACCGCCAATAAGAATATTTTGAAGATCGCAGAAGAAATTGTTAAGGGATGTTATAGCTGGATTTAAACGGATATTATCATTTTTGTCCTCAGAAAGTCTACGGAGGATTTGCTTAATGAAATCATTATAAATTAAAAGTTTAAATCTATTAACGCTTTCACTATTCCTTTGATAATAGCCTATTAGTTCTTCTTCTGGAAAGAGTTTTTCTACCACATTCATATATTGTTTTATATCGAAATCAGCATCTTTAGTTAGGTTTAGCAGTTTTCTGAAAAGTTCATCAATATATCCAAACCTCGAGTCTATATCTTCTAGTTCATCACAGTATTTAAAGATAGTATCATGGAGTATAGAATATGCCGACTCTCCAGGTAATGCTGTTAACTTGTAATAGGAGTTGATTAAAACTTCAATAAAACTAATTATTATAGCGAAAACATTGCTAAGATATCTTTCTCTTTCATCTTCATTGATTCTTAAAAGTAAAAGCGAGAGATACTGATTAAAGATAGCAACTTTTAAAGATGTAGATAATCTGTGCACCCCCATCAATAATGCAATAAATGTATCGACATCAATAGAAATATAAGAACACTTAGAAATATTCTCTTTAAGCACAGAAGGTATCACTTTCCTATATGTTTCATGAGCTATGGTCATCCAGCCTGTATTATGAGGTACAACCTTTTTAGTGATAATCCTCGCAACAGTAAAATCGAAAGGAAAGATTTGAGAAGAACTTAAAAAACAAAATAAGTTTTGAAGTGCCCTAGAGAAATCTTCAACTGGAGGATAATAAATGACTTTCATGATCCTTTTGCCGATACCTTCAGGGAAGAGATACTCAAGAAATAGCGAATCTAAGGTATCAAATAAATGATTACTCTTTTTAACATTAACTAAACCCATTGTGAGAAGAGATATGTCTTTCGCTTTCAAATTTTCAACTTTAAAAAGTATTGAACTAATTTTCACTTACCCCCTTTTATAGTAAATAATTTGAAAAACGGTACTTCAAAAATAGATGCCCAGTCATGTTTCTTATTGATTGTTGATTCTAAATCTGTCAGACTGAGCAAGTATCGTCCGTACATTACAAATTTTCGGTTTATTTTAGTTTGTCCTTTTAGTAATTTGCCTTGCATAACAAAGTTTGTCTCAGGTACAATTATGAAATAGATGGAATCGTCATGTAATATTAACCTACTTGAAAAGAAGCTGATTATTTTCTCAAGAAAATCCTTCTTAAAATCTTGCAAGACAAAGAATAGCAGATGCTTTCCATCAGCAATCTGATTTAGGAATTCATTGCTTTTCTCAAGATCACTATCTGCAGAGAAATACCAAATATTAATGTTTTTGCTTTTACATGAAATAGTATTTCTCAATTTCGTATAAATTTTCGATGATATTTTTATTTTTTCAAGTTCTGGATTGGTAGCTACCAGTATATTGTACTTAAAATCATTGCTGTAATTAAGAGTTTGTTTGGTTAGATTTACAAACGATCTTACAATATTGACAAAGGATTCACACATGAATCTCATACGGTTTTCTTGCCTTACCAATTGAGGTAACAATAAAATTGTAAAATATTTTTCCTCAGAGTTTGTACATGTTTTAGTGAATTCAAAAGCCACTTTTTGAAGCAAAATTGCTAAGGATATGCTTGATATAAGCTCTAGAGTCTTCTTATTAGGCCATTTACGCTCAATTAAATTGTTTAATTTTTTAATTCTTTTTAGGTGAATCTTGCTGAAATTATTTATCTTATTAAGCAAGTGCCTAAGCGCTAGCTCGGAGGTTATAAATTTTCCTAATCCATTTGGAATATTATGATCGTTGTTTTCGGATAAACAATACGCTTTTCTAATAACCTTAATAGATTCTCGTATATCCTCAAAGAACTTATTAGCAAATGGGAAAGATGTTGTTAAAATCAACCAGTTGACAAAATTATTGATTTCTGCAATAGGCAATTCACAAAGCAAAGAAAACGCAGTTTCCTTATCAATGTCAGGCGGCACTATGTCATCTAAAATACCCCGGATCATCTCAGAGTAGCATTCATTCAAAAAATCTATTGCATTTTTAGGTATGAACAAGGAGAGAGGACCCATTGAAAAGTCATCAGTTACATTTCTATTTTTTGTATAAAGAACAGGGACGTCTGATGGGAAAATTATATCTCTCAAAGGCTTGCTTAGATATTCTTTACGATTAGACACGTCTTCTACAAATAGTGGAGTATATATGTTGTCTCCATGTTTTTGTATGTTTTCTACTCTTTCATTTGAATTAATTCGTAGCACTAAAAAATAATCATATTCTCTTATAGCATCAGTTGATGTGTATGTCAAATCAGGGTAAAACACTTGAAATGATTTTTCAATATATTCAACATTACAATTCTTTTTTTGTTTATTCATAAGTAACCCTCAATAAAGAGCATCTGTTGTTATGTTTAATCTCTCTATAATATATACTTAAGGATATTCACACTTCATAATTAACGTTATGAAAGTTCCTTAAAAGCAAAGACGGGCGCTTCCATTATAGAGCTAAGCAGTCAAGATTCATTAATAATAATGATTTTTAATTTTTCAAATTTAAAAATAAAAATCGTTACTAATATTGTAGAAAAATTCATCAAAACTCAGTTTTAGAAAAAAGTTAGAAAAAAATAGATTGAAAAATATTCTTTAGTGAAAAATTTAAATACTCACCTATAGTAAGAATAATTTTACATAATCAGCTTAGTTTCTTGGTGATTATATGAACGATGAAATATCATTATATGTTAATCCAATACTCTTTGAGATTAAAAAGACTATAATAAATGATGATTTTGTAGAAAGAATAGTAAAGTTCCTAAAAAGTAGAAAGTTTGATAATATTCTCACAAGTTATGATAAAGTAATCAGAAGTGAAGAAATGAACGAACTTTTAAAAGATATTTCACCAAAAAATACAGTATTACTTGTTTTTCAAAACATTATGGATTACGTTGATTTAACTAACCTTTTTGTTTATGTTTTTATTCATGAATTGGAAAGAAAAAATAAGCAGTTATTGGAGAAAAGTGATTTTTTCAAAAGTTTTAAGATGAACAACATAAATGAATTTATAAATTTTATTAGACTTGTCGTTTTTCTAAAAGCAATTTTAAAACGATCAAAAAAACTTTACAACGGGCTAATTACAGTGCTGAAAGAAAAAGATTTAGAATACGTGGAAAAAATAGTTAACGCGATAGAGAAGATTAATGTTAGTTCTCAATTTAGTGAAGACATCGTTTGTCGAATAATAAATCTTTCATTTAATCTAGCAGAAAAAGGCTTTATTCCTTTTTTCAGTTTTATTATAGAAGGTTTTAGAAATAATAACCAAGAAAGTTATCCAAAAAATTCGTTTTTTCATGCCTTTCGATGGCTTTTTAATGAATTAACCACATATGCAGACTTATTTGAAGATAAAGATACACTCATTTTGATATCAGAAGCTTTTGAGAAAAAAGATCTGAACGTACTATATGAACTTAAGTTGGTCCCTAGGAATATAACATTTAGCACTATTGAAGAAATCAGCAATACACTAATCCCAGGCATATGGAACAACTATAAAGATATATTGGAAAATACGAGAATTTCAGTGATTTTGATTGATCTAAAAGGCATACAGAAATTTATAACACGATCAGAATATCGTTTTTACTTGGCAGGAGCTAGTTCATATATTGAAACTACTCTTAGAGAAATTAATGAAGAGCTGATTAATAAAGGAATCCCACCTGAATGCATAATTTTTAGTACTGGAGGAGGAATTTTATTAGTAGTCCCAGAAAATAAGGCGACCGATGCGTATTCAATCATTTCAAATAACGTGAAAAGGCGATTTGGTACGGCAGTAGGTATCAGAACCAACTACTCTAACTTTAAAAATAAATATCTTTTTCATCCGATTGAATTAATATATGGTCCAATTTATTCGTGGCAATCACAAAATAACCTACCAATGAGGGGATTTGGTGGAATTTTTAATTATATTTTAAAAAATCTTGAAGATAAAACGCTAAATGAGCGTTTTGCAGTTCATAATTTAACATATAATGATATATGCGCTGTATGTTTTAATAAAAAAGGTGAAAATCGAAATAATCCAGAAGACGCTCAAATAATAGAAAAAGTAGCAGGACCCGAATTCAAGGGAAAGAAAATATGCGATATTTGTTTTAATGTAATTAAGCATGAGTATGATAAAAAATATACTCTTAGAGAAAAGGGTTATAGCGGATTAATTTCCATAACTGTTAAGGGCAATAAAGTTATTGCATCGGTAAGTGACTACATAAAAGAAAAGACTAAAATTCCACTTTTTGAGGTTCTGCATAAGATTACAGAGATTATTAATTCTAATGAGAAACTAAATAAAAAAATATACATAGCTCTTAGTGATATCGAATCCAATAAAATTTCATTTAAATACGTAAGAACATGGGATGAGCTTGGTAAGCTTTCTTATATGCTAAGCAAAATAGAAGAGGTTACTCATCCAGAAATTGCATTGATAAAAGGTGATGGTGATAATTTTGGCACCGTAAAAGCATTAATGTCATCAATAGCAACATATAAACAAATCTCAAGGCTATTTTCAGAGATTTCTATAGAGGGTGTTGCTTACGGTTTTGCAAACGTAATATTAATGAGTTTAAATGAATATGCAGAAAACTACTTTAAATACATTGACACCATATATTTGCCATTTGATGTGCTATATATTGGTGGCGATGATCTAACCTTGTTACTTGATGCAGGATTCGTATTCAGTTTTATAAAATATCTTCATGAATTTTTAATTCAAAGAGTAGGGTTGCAAAAAACAGGTGATTATCATAAAGATAGAGATAATATCTCAGCGTTAAGTCCTATAAATTTAGGTTATTCTCTTGGAATATCAATATTTCCGAATAATATGCCTCTATACATGGCCCTTTATACGACCAATGAACTAGAATCAATGGCTAAGAAAAAATCTAAAAAGAGAAACATAAAACATGGTGGAACTATTACAGTTGCATTTCAGAGATTTATTGGTATTCCATCCAAGCATATCATTCATGATATCTATGGACCTAAAAATGGTAACATCAAGCTAACAGCATGGCCAAGAAGTTATGACGAGCTATTTGATAGACGAAAAGGTATCTTACCGAAAATAAAACAACTTTTAGCTCATGATATAAGTGCAAATAAAATTTTACGTTTCATAAAGGTAGATGATATAGATGCTGACGAAATAAAGCTTAAAATAAATTACGCTGCTGCACGAATGAGCAAAAGCAGGCAAGATGAAGCAAGCTTATTAAGAGAATTAGCACGTTTTTCTTTTATAATATTAGATGATATTCTATCATTTCAACTTAGAGATATTGTAGATATTATGAGAACAGTTCATGAAAATGAAAGATTACTAGCTGTTAGTTAAGAGGTGTTATAATGAGTTCTACCATGATATATAATAAACCAATCGAAGTTATAATAGAAATTAAAGGTTTTTTCCGAATTGGTGGTGAAACTGATTTTAGAAGTGCCTTTTTACCACTTGCAAGAAATAAAAGTAGTAAAATACCTATATCATTAGTAAACATGACATCAAGCTTTAAAGGAATTCTAAGAAAATCTGCAATGAGATTTATTAATAGCAAGATTCTAAGCCAAAATAATGAACTCAAAAACATGTTAACAAACTCTCTTTTTAAACTATTTGGAAAATCTGGAAAAATGCAAGGAACAATAATATTTGAATTTGTAGGATTTGAAGATACCGTACTAAGGATCGATATAAGACCAGGAATTAAAATAAATCCTGTATTTGGAAGCATAGAAGAGAAGCACATTTTCTTTTACGAATATGTATATAATAGTTATAATTGTCTAAAGAATATTAAGCTAAAATTTAGAATGACTCCTCTCTACCCTCTAAATGAATATGATTGCATCCTATTATTTACAGCAATTAATGGTTTACGATATGATAACATAGGAGGGTTTAATTCTAGAGGCGGAGGGTTTATTGAAAATATTTTGGTTGATGAGAATTTTACTAATAGAGCCAAAAAGATCGTTAATAAACTTAAGGTGTTGAAAAATGTTTGATGAAGAAGATATCATTGCAGTTTTTAAATTAAAAACATTAACACCATTGGTTATTACAGCAAAAAGAGGAGCTGGAAATTTTATAAAAACATTAGATATTATACCCGCATCCTCACTAATTGGAGCTCTTTGTAGAGCAATAGTTTTAACTAATATGGATAATAAAAGAGGAAAATGTGCAGAATTAAAAGATACTGTAACGCTGCCAGATTGCGATAATTGTTCATTGAATGATAAATGCTTGTATCCAAAACTCTGGAGAAACCAATTTCTTTCTAACAAAAACAATGAGAAAATAATAGTAAGCTGGGCATATCCTATTAATAAGAGTATAGAATCGAATATTAATAATATATTGTATGCTCCTGTAATTCCTAGTCTAAAATCGTTGATTAAACCAAGGATTCGTATGAGTGATGCAAAGGAGATATACGATAGCTTGATATTTTATGGCCTTTTTGAAATAGGGAGAAAATACGGTATAACTAGATTTATTGACATTTTAGGACCTAAAGTTAAAAATAGAATTCCAACAAAACCTATGTCAGCTACTGTTTATTATGATGAAAAATCTAAAAGAATACAAGAAATTAACATAAATACTACGCAAATTACACATATTACAATTTCCGATATCTTAAAAACTGTTGAGACTGGAAATGATGGTGAGAAAGGAGAATTATATCATTATGAGGCAATTAGTGAAAATAATATATTCTATTTCTACATTATTTCAAAAAAGAGATATATCGATCTGCTAATGAAGCACATGAAAGATCATCCAATACAAATAGGTGCGGCAAAATCACGAGGATACGGCTTTGTTGAAATTGAAAAGGTAATAGAAACTACAGTTAATAAATATATTTCAGAAAGATTAAAGAAAATACAAGAATATAATTCTAAATTTGAATCATATATAACAAGTCAAAGAAACTTTTCTAATAAACTTTTTCTGACAATTACAGGATTGTCACCACTTAAGATAGATAATAAAACAGTACAAGAGGCTCTTTTATTTAGGATTAACCAAAAAGTAGAGATTTTGAAATTTTTCTTTACGCTGGATACTTTTTTAAGAATCGATATATCAAAGCCACAAATAACATTTAATTTAACACCAATAGTGAATGCAGGATACTCAGTTTTTATTGAAATCACCACGAAAGAAGATGAAAAAGAGAAAGAGAATATTATAAGACAACTTTTAGAATGGGAGATAAAAATACCTTATGAGAGTTGGTTTGGCTGGTACTTTATAAATCATCCGATACATTTTAGTTATCTTGAGGAGGTGATATAATGTCTCAACAAAATGTAATTAAGTCAAAATCAGATTTAATTAATTTAGCTAGACGCATTTTAAGAAATGTTGAATGTGTTAAAAGAGAAGAATCGGATGCCGTAAGTTCAAGCTTTGTCAGAAAAGTTCTGGAAATTTCTCAAAAGGTAGATAGCATTGAGGAATTTAAACTTTATGTAGGATACTTCGTCTCAAAAAATGCTAAATCCCCCGACTCGGGGTTATACACGTTCCAGCATAATTTAGAAAATGCTCTCAAGCAAATCAAATATGATTTGAATACATTAAGAACTCTTATAGAATATGTTGTGATGCTACATACGATAAAAGCAAAGGAGGAAGAATACAGTGGTTGGTGGTAATAATGCTTTGTATAAATGTTTAAAAGCTAGGTGGAGAGTGCGATGCAAGATTGAACCTCAAGAATCATTATATGTAGGTGTTGGAAGATCTGATTTTTCAATAGCTGCAGTAGAGTTACCATTTGCAAAAATATTTGACCAAAACAGTAATTCATGGATACCTGTGATTCCTGGGTCTGGATTAAAAGGGGCTTTTAGAGCTTATTTCTCTAGATTAATTAACTCTCTTAGCATTGATATATTAAATGAATTTGGTTTCAAGGGTACATTAATGACTGATGAAACAAATTTTGAAAGAGATTTTGTGAAAACCAAAGGAGTGCAAGAAAAACTTAAAAAATTGAAAAGTGCACCAACAATTTTCAAACTCTTCGGCATTTCTGGTTTTGCGTCTCTTATAAAGTTTACTGATGCTTTACCAGAAAGATCCCTAGAGAAACATGGGCTTATCAGAAGAACTCACGTCAGAATTGATATAAATACAGATAAAGCTGTTCAAAATGCACTTTTTGATTTGGAAGCAATCGTAAAAGGTTACACTTTCACATTCGACATAATCTATGATGAGCTTGATGATGAAATTTTAAAAGATGCAAATGAACTTTTTAATCTTATGATTAAGCTTCTGAAAAGAGGTTTAGAAATTCATATTGGTGGCATGAAATCCCGTGGATATGGCTTAGTAAAAATTACTGCAGTTTTAATTGAAAGATTTACACCCAAAGATCTATTTTTTGGTAATAAACCTCAAATCGTTTATCAAAAAGATGAAGGAGGAATTTAATAATGTCACGGACTATAGGGATATTTAAGAAATATCTTTTAACATATAAATTATTTGTTGATATTCAAACAATATCACCAGTTAGAATTGGATCTTCAAAAGCTGTAATTTCATTAATAGAACCAGATTCGCCAGTTGTAAAAATTCGATTAAAAAATGGGAAAGTAATACCGATTATTCCCGGTTCATCACTCAAAGGCTTTTTTAGAGCCACCTTCTCAAGAATAATTTCCAAAAGACAAGACCTTTCTAATGTAGAAAACGAAATTTTTGGTGATCCAAGAATACATGCTTCAAGAATATTTTTTCATGACGTTTTTCCAAAATCAGAACAAAGCTTTAGGCTGATTGTTAGAAAACATATAAGAATTGATAAAAGAAGCTCTGCTGTTGCACCACATGGATTGTTTGAAGTTGAAGCAATCGCAGAAAATTCACTATTTAGTGGAGTGCTTTTTACCGCAAGAAATTTGAGTTTGGACTTTTTGGGCGTTTTGAAACCAATTATTACACTTACGAATATGGGGATCTTTAGAATCGGAGGATATAAGAGCCGAGGATACGGTGAGATTTCAATACAACCAATAGCGTTAGAAGTAACAATCTTTGGTCAGAATACTAAGGATTTACTAAACGGCATTACATTAAGTAATAAAGAAGTTTTTAGTTTAAGTAATATAGACATAACCATTAAACTTATTAAAGAAAATAATTCACTATTTCTTACAATACCACAAGTTTCTGAATTTAGACTACCTATTGATATATCATATGACATGCAACCATTTGCAATAATCTTAAAACTCGGGAGGGATGAAACTCTACAATTAATTGATAAAATGAACGAAATTCTAAAGATGTCAGGAGGGTAATAAGGATGTCTTCTGGTACATATTATGAATATATTCCAGTAACCAATGTTCATAGAGTAAGAATACCAGATAGTATATTCTCTAGTCGCTCTAAAATAGAAAACATATACAAAATATCGATGAAATATAAAGCAGTATCTCGAGTACATATAGGATCAGGTAAAAAAGATTTTTTGGAAAAAGAGAATAAAGTATTGTTCAAACATATACGTGACGCTAGGGGTTATTTGTTTTTACCTGCTTCTTCAATAAAAGGTGTTGTATCAACAAACTTTTTGGCTATATGTGGTTCTGCTGAGCTTACGAGTGAGGTTTTTGGAACAACCGCTGATAAAGCTACTATTTCAAAAGTTTATTTCTATAATATATATCCACAAGGTAGAAACTTACTCGAGATTGTTGAAATCGAAAAACTCTGGTCACCAAAACCTCCAAAGAATAATGTAGTTAAAATTTACATAAGTAAAGCTCCTGAAACTGATATTGCAGGGAAAATTGAAACCCTAAAAGTTGGAACTATTTTTCAGTTTAAGCTATTCGGAATAAATTTGAGTGAAATAGAATTAGGCACTCTTCTATTATCACTCGGATATAACCCAAGTTCGAAAAATAGAAAATTTCTTAAAATCGGATATGCAAAACCAAAGGCATTTGGCCTACTACAACCATTGGATGAAACACTTGTTATTGAAAAGTTAGAAATTACTGAGAAATTTGAAGTACAACATAAGATTTTAGAAAGAAAGAAAATTTTAGAAATTATATCAAATAC
The DNA here is from genome assembly GCA_040225955.1 of Candidatus Asgardarchaeum abyssi. Lineage (GTDB taxonomy): Archaea > Asgardarchaeota > Asgardarchaeia > Asgardarchaeales > Asgardarchaeaceae > Asgardarchaeum > Asgardarchaeum abyssi. The sequence goes on from JBECUL010000024.1 coordinate 22,863, forward strand.
CAAAAAACATATCAATAATGAACTATCAAAACTTGGATTTAAAGATACTGTGGATAATCGTTTTAATATAGTTTTTGGGTGGAAATAATGAAAACCATAAGTAAGGATTTTTTAATTCGAAAAGCAAAAAATTTTGTGTATAGACTGGAAAACATAGCACGAAATTCACATAAAGCGTTTATCGAACCAACAGGCACACCAAAAAAACCACGATATATAAAGATATTATCACAAGCACTAAAAGATTTTTCTTATGATTTTATTATGGGAAATGAAAAACAAGAGTCATTTAGCAAATATATATTGACTGCAATTTATACAACACAAATTCCCAATAAAAAAGATATCTCAATTATGGACATAAAAAGGTTTATAAATGATTGCCAGAAGGCTTTTCAAAGTGAAATTAGAGAATTGAAGCATAGAGAAGATTTATTAAATTTTTTAAATTTTTCATTCCTGCTTTTAGAAGTACAGCGGAGAAGAACTTACTAATATAGTTTTTATCTATTTGTTGAAATAAAAGCAAAAAACATATTATTACTCTTTATTTTTTTGTTTATTATATGATTTTATTATTAATTGTGCTAATGGATGATTATAATTAAGACAGACGAAAGTTGCTCTTCCTGGACGTTCGAATATTTTTTCCTTTTTAATTTTAACTATGCCAACCAATTTTAAAATTTTTAGTATTCCAGGTTTACCGTTAGAGCCATAAAGATCCTTTTTACTTAATTTTTTATTATTATTGTTAATGGAACACTCTTCTAAAATTGTACTAATTCTTCTGCAACCTAACATTTCACCTCTCGCCTTCTCCTGTTTTAAATCCTCTTCAAGCTTGCTAATTAGGTATTCTACGAGTTTAGAAGCTTTATAACCGAATAGCTTAGAGATGAGCTCGATGGATATTTCCATATTAATATTTTTAATAAGTGATTCATAGAGCGGCTTGTACAATTCTACAAAAATTGGCGGGTGTAGGTTATTGGCATTTTTTACGGCAAGAATATGCTCAGGAAGACTTATGACAGATGCTTGATTTATAAATGATTTTAGCGTTACCTCGTATGTCTCAAATAATTTATTTAGCAGAGCGATTTTCTCAAACACCTTTCGTAGCGGTGTGGGATCAAGCAGATGAAGAGAGGACATTCTGCCAGCAAGGAAGTATGGATTATAGGAGGAAGCTATATTTGTGACTAAATAGTAAAAGTTGGAGATTTTAGACGTTATGATATTTTCTGTAAGGATATTTAGCTTTTCTAGTATCTCTTTAAGTACAAATGCAATAATAGCACCATATGTAATCTTCCTTCTAAAGTTCTTTCTAACACACTTAGACGCTTTTATCAATTCTGGGCTATAAACACACACCCCTCGCGAAGTCGGCAATATTTTTTCCTCAATATGGAAGTATAAGTGATTCTCGAAGATTTTTTTGATGTCCTCCCTTGGAATTTTATCTACATTTTTCCTTTGTATAGCAACAGCAACAAGGTATTTTGTGTTCCCTCGCTTCAAAGGAGTGCCTCCTCTTAGAAAAAGAAAGAAGTATTGTTCACTTAAACGGACTTTCACATTATCCACAAATTCCCTTTTGAATAAACTAAATAGAATATCTGCTTTTATAGCAACAGCTAAACTTTTAAGACCATTAAATTCTTTTGACTTATAAAATACTTTGGCAATATTTTGCTCTTTCATTAGATCGATTATTTCGGTGTATTTAATTGGCTCATTTATGTCTAAATGGAATCGAATAACAAAGACAAACGGAGGATACCAGTCAACAATGAGTTTCCCACGAATTTCTTCAATCTCTTGCATATCTTCTCTCACAAAATGAACTCTAACTGGCCTTTGAGATATTATCCTAACAGGGACTGGTGGAATGATCTCAATATTGAACTGAGTTGATATTTCTCGCCATCTTTTTAAAATGAGTGCCCATGGACTATTAGGTGAAATATGAAGCTGGCCTACATTCTTAAAATAAGCATTGAAAGATCGCTCATCATTTCGTTCGCAGACTGTTTGCAAAACTTGATAAAAATACTTAATGTCCACAAATTTGTGGAAGGAAGAGTTAACATAGGATGTATTTATTATCTGAGGAACAGAAAAAGTTTGAAAAATGTCAAGTATGGCTCCCTCGAAAATCAAAATAAATCACCTGAAGATTTAGTGAGGGACTCTCCCCACGAGGGGGAGATTCGGGTACACCTAAACGTTAGTACCCGCCCTCATTTTTAAGAATAAAAAACAGTAAATTTAAATTTTACTTAAATATTTCATCAAGAATTCGCCAGGACTGTGTGTTTGGGTTCCATAGGTCTTTTGGAAAACGCCAGTAACTGCCTATGCTTGGGTCGACTAAAAAGATTTTTACATTACTACCCTTAAAAATACGCCTAGAGTATAACAAAAAGTCTGATGCAGTACCAGTAGGAAGCTTCAAAATCGATAAACACGCATTAAAACTTCCTCGAACATAGAATGTCATATTGAATGGTAAAAAGTCAAAGAGATACTTATAGAGCTCAGCGTCATCCTCTGATGCCTTAGTTAAGAAAAGTATTATATCGTTAAGTCCTATATTCTGAAGCATCACATGATGTTTAAGAAGACCATATTTGAAGTAGTTTTTTAATTTTTTGACAATAACATTCGTGCCTTTCTTGAACCTTTTACGCAATGAAGCTACACGCAAATCATTAGTCGTAATGATATAATCAATGATTTCCATATCAAGATTTGTTAAATTAAACGGTAGCTCTATTTTTCGAATTTTTATAAATGGAAATGTTATAATGCGAGATTTCTCTTGCTCTATTATCCTTTTGGTCCATAAGTACCAAGTATGAAAATTTGTATTCCATCGTTTCTCGTCAATCAGAAAACTGCTAAAATTATAAAATCGAGCATACTTCTCAGCAATAAAATAATACAGTTCTTTTACATGATATTTTTTCCTTATTAAATTTAAGAACCCATCCAATTTTGAAACAAATGCATTCGAGTTTGGAGCAATCATGAAAATCAGAAGTGGCGTATCGTCATCAAGTATATGATATATCTGATAAGTAAAGGGATTTTTTCTAAGCTTTTCAACCAACTCACTCTTGTGCTTCTCCTCTTGGAAACACGCGTAGATAAAATAATAGGTCAGTCCAAATGATGATATTCCTATGGATACTCTTCTAGCTAGTATGTGCCATCTCTTAAGCTTGTTCAAAATGTTTGATACAGCTGAAATACTAATATTTAGAGACAAAGCTATTTCCCTAAGATTAGCATTAGGTTTCTGAGAAAGCTCTTGAAGAAGCAAGATGTCACTCTTACTAAACTTTGGGGTGTACCTAGTCATGAACTCTTCAATAAGTTCTAAGTATTCCCGCTGACTCATCCTGATGCTGTAATCATCAAACTTTCTTAAAATACGCATAATCTCTCTTAAGAACTGTTTGCTAGCAAGTTCATCGAAAATAGGAAAACTATATGGCGCATTATAATAAATATTTGGAAGTATTTTAATAGGGGGAGATATCTTAATCCAAATATCCATCCATCGCTTCTTCTTTTCTTTAGAGATATTTAGATAAGCGTAATACATACATAAATCATATGCTTGAGGAATCGATGAAATAGCCTCCGGCAAGAAAATTGCAAAAGCTTCCCTTAGTAATATCCCATCAGCAAGTTCTTTATATTCTTTAGATAAAATAAGGCTTCGCCCACGTTCTACCACTCCAAACCTGTAGGGGTTCTCGGTCATCTCACTAATGTCTGCCATTATAACATTTTCAAATGGCTCTCTTACAGCGGGATAATCCAAGTAGGTCTCTATTTGCTCAATATACTTTTGATACAACCCAGTTAGATCCACCCCAGAATCTTTTTCCATCTAATATAACCACCCTCAGTAAAATACAATTTTGATAAGAACTTAATATCTTATATACGAAAAGAAGTATATCAAAATTTTTCTCATTCTAATTAAAAAGTTCTCGGTTTTCTATAAATATTTCTTCACTTGTACATTTTAAAGCATTACCTTATAAAACACTACGAAATTGCTTATTTCTATTTTTAAAATTGGTCCCTATTTGTTTTTTTCAAAAAACGCTCATCTTAATTTAGAACAGCCAAAAATAGCGTTTCTCTTGCTGCTTATCACAAGGTCCAAAAAGGCAATCCCATCGGAAACGAATAACTATCAACAAGGTGAGAAAAATGGTTGGACCCGGAGATGGAGACCCAGTCCCACTATGGCCATCTCCTTGGCCTGAGCCGCCTCCACCCTCCTCAGGCTAAGGAGATTACGCCAAGCAGACATTTTCACTTTTCTTTTTTATTGACTAATAATCATTTGCTTGATACTGTTTTCTGATTTTTCCGGTATGTATTAGTTGTAGTGACCCCTAGCCCCCTAGTACGCTTATTACCAACATTAGAGAATTCAGCGAACCTCGTTAACACTGCCAACCATCGGATATATCCATCACTTGATTTAGCAATAAAAGAAACACGACCTTTAAACCCAACAATTTTTTCAGCTTTGCCAATATCAATTTCTCTTGTTACAACTTTTAATTCTCTAACAAAGACATTTTGAGAAACCCAATTCTTAAATTCTGCAAGATCTACCTTTACATCCGAATAGGTATTCCAAATTCTTGCCAGATTAGAGAAAAGCAGCTCAGGAATTGGCAACATTATAGGATATTTCTTGTTTTTCTCTTTAAATTGGACGGGAGTATGAAAAATAAAACTAAATTTACTTGGAGGCTCATCATAACCTGCTTCCTCTTTTAATAACTGGTCAAAGTTTTTCTTCTTAAGATTTATCTTGGTAACCGCAAATGTAAGATTAGCTAAATTTATTTTCCCAACACTTTCTGATACCAACTCACTAAATATCTTCTCCTCTAAAAGGGGATCAAGAATAGAATATCCAAAGAAACATATATCCCCCTTTCTCACACGCCACATACCAGCTTTCACTAGCCGCTTTTTTCTCTCAGGAGCCAAAGGAAAAATAGCATAGGGTTTTATCATCTGTTCGTCATGAAGTTTTTTAGAAAGTTCAGAACTTACCCTCTTTAGTCTCCCTAAGAAGAATCCCTGAACTATGTGCCCAGTAAATGCAGGAATCACACCATCCGACAACGCCATAACTTCAAAAATCGCTTTAATCATACTTAATATCCTCTTGCTGATGATCACTAATATAACGACTAGAAAACTAACTATTTAAGCTTCACCACTCAAAATCTACATGCATCTAACACTTTGAAGTCAACCCTATAATAAAATTCACTCAATTCACAAGTAATATTCTTCAAAGAATAATTACGAAAAGTGGACATCTTTATTATCTATTTTATTATTGTTAATATTATTACATTATTTAGTAATATAATTAAGTTAGATGAAGATAGAAATTTGATAGGAAGCTAATAATAATTCTCTCTAAATCAAATCACAGCCACTTTTTTGGCCATTCTCCTTATAATTTATCAATTCCATGTAAATCCCTTCTATAAGTATTTTATACAAGTCACATGGTGGAGCAGATAGACACAGCATGACCAATTAACACCTTCAGTAATTAAGCCGTGATACATATCAACTATTGCTTCTTTCAATCCCCATATAGGGGAATTCTTTCTGCAAGTTTTGTATTCCTTTACTTCTATTTCTATATCATTGAAACTTTCAATCCCCATATAGGGGAATTCTTTCTGCAAGACTGGTACTGCGGGTTGAACCCGACATATTTAGGTTGACCTTTCAATCCCCATATAGGGGAATTCTTTCTGCAAGTTATACGGTTGAGGAAAAAATACTATTGGCAATATACGGCTTTCAATCCCCATATAGGGGAATTCTTTCTGCAAGTATCAACAACAGTTTAGCTTTAATTCCAGCGATAATTTCTTTCAATCCCCATATAGGGGAATTCTTTCTGCAAGTTTTGTATTCCTTTACTTCTATTTCTATATCATTGAAACTTTCAATCCCCATATAGGGGAATTCTTTCTGCAAGACTGGTACTGCGGGTTGAACCCGACATATTTAGGTTGACCTTTCAATCCCCATATAGGGGAATTCTTTCTGCAAGTTATACGGTTGAGGAAAAAATACTATTGGCAATATACGGCTTTCAATCCCCATATAGGGGAATTCTTTCTGCAAG
>JBECUL010000024.1:29167-32466 GCA_040225955.1 Candidatus Asgardarchaeum abyssi
AGTTATACGGTTGAGGAAAAAATACTATTGGCAATATACGGCTTTCAATCCCCATATAGGGGAATTCTTTCTGCAAGGGAAAATTGGAATTGGCTGCTAACACGAAAAGAGCTAATCTTTCAATCCCCATATAGGGGAATTCTTTCTGCAAGAGATACGTAAAAAACTAAAGACAATAATGGATCCTAACTTTCAATCCCCATATAGGGGAATTCTTTCTGCAAGGTTATAAGGATAGGTGGTGGAAATGAAGGAGAGGGTCATCTTTCAATCCCCATATAGGGGAATTCTTTCTGCAAGTCATATCCTCAGGTCTGACTGCCTGACCGTAAGCGTAACTGCTTTCAATCCCCATATAGGGGAATTCTTTCTGCAAGGGGCTTTTACCTTTAGCAGCTGGGATAATTGCACATACTTTCAATCCCCATATAGGGGAATTCTTTCTGCAAGGCACCATTGGCAGATAGGGGTAATTCTTCAAATTATTTCCTTTCAATCCCCATATAGGGGAATTCTTTCTGCAAGTCCAATCATAAACCAATCTTATTAACTTTATAGTTGCAACCTTTCAATCCCCATATAGGGGAATTCTTTCTGCAAGACTTTAAGGGGCTTATCATTAAGTGGCCTGAGTACAGCTTTCAATCCCCATATAGGGGAATTCTTTCTGCAAGCCTAAGAGCCCTTCAGGAAGATGCAAAAAAGGTTGCCGACTTTCAATCCCCATATAGGGGAATTCTTTCTGCAAGAGTTTCGCGTTTGGCGTTCTTTTGTATTCGTCGTTTACTACTTTCAATCCCCATATAGGGGAATTCTTTCTGCAAGTGTAAAAACTGGACATGGCCCTTCTGTATGCTTCTCTGACTTTCAATCCCCATATAGGGGAATTCTTTCTGCAAGACCTTTATAAATTGCACTCCACACCCCTTAAAACTTGACTTTCAATCCCCATATAGGGGAATTCTTTCTGCAAGGGTTAGCCCTGCGGATTGGTGGTATAAGAGAGTTATAGAACTTTCAATCCCCATATAGGGGAATTCTTTCTGCAAGCAAAAAATAAACACGCGTTTGACCTGTATAGAACTGACTACTTTCAATCCCCATATAGGGGAATTCTTTCTGCAAGTTATTGGTAGGGCCTCCCGGCACAGCTAAAAGCCTTTTTCCTTTCAATCCCCATATAGGGGAATTCTTTCTGCAAGGTGGTCGCCGACCTTCACGGTCCGCGTTTCGACGGGTTGCTTTCAATCCCCATATAGGGGAATTCTTTCTGCAAGATATGTAAAAGAACTTGAAAATGCTTTAGATGCTATTGACTTTCAATCCCCATATAGGGGAATTCTTTCTGCAAGTCCCCGTTTGGGCAGTGATATTGATACTCTTTGTTTCAACTTTCAATCCCCATATAGGGGAATTCTTTCTGCAAGAGAATGGGCAGAGCTACAAGTTGAAATACTTAAGAAAATACTTTCAATCCCCATATAGGGGAATTCTTTCTGCAAGAAACTTGAAAGAGAAATAAAAGAATTAAGGAGGAGTTCTTTCAATCCCCATATAGGGGAATTCTTTCTGCAAGAGGTACGCACCGTTTTTGATACAGATGTAGTTTTTGTCTTTCAATCCCCATATAGGGGAATTCTTTCTGCAAGAGGCACTAGAGACTTATGGCATAACATGAGGGGATAAAAACTTTCAATCCCCATATAGGGGAATTCTTTCTGCAAGCTGCTTGTGTCTCGTAGGCGTTAGCTTCTACTACGGTATAAAAACTTTCAATCCCCATATAGGGGAATTCTTTCTGCAAGTTAGGATACGAACAATGTCAAACAGTCCAGAGCACTTACTTTCAATCCCCATATAGGGGAATTCTTTCTGCAAGTATTTGAGATACAATTTGAAAGAAAGAAACTTAAAAAACTTTCAATCCCCATATAGGGGAATTCTTTCTGCAAGACTGGTTCTAAGAGTGGGCAACAATTAGTAGCCTCTAACTTTCAATCCCCATATAGGGGAATTCTTTCTGCAAGAGAAGCAAAACAGCGTGGAATAGATTGGATAGTGGTCAGCTTTCAATCCCCATATAGGGGAATTCTTTCTGCAAGTCCTGTGTGCATGTGTTTTCATAGGTCTAATACTATTTTCCTTTCAATCCCCATATAGGGGAATTCTTTCTGCAAGTTCTACAAACCCCCAAAATTATACCTGCTCAATAAAAAACTTTCAATCCCCATATAGGGGAATTCTTTCTGCAAGCCACACATGTATGTTATACTGATATCCCATTTCACCACCACTTTCAATCCCCATATAGGGGAATTCTTTCTGCAAGACAAAATGTGGGTTTTTCATCCAATTCTCGGACGCCCATCTTTCAATCCCCATATAGGGGAATTCTTTCTGCAAGTCAAAACGTAATATATTTCACCTAGCAAAATATACCACTTTCAATCCCCATATAGGGGAATTCTTTCTGCAAGATAAACAGAAAGAGATGGAACGAATTTAAGCTTTACGTAAACTTTCAATCCCCATATAGGGGAATTCTTTCTGCAAGATGTTAAAAGCACTCTTCCCATTTAGAAGAAGGTTTAGAATTCTTTCAATCCCCATATAGGGGAATTCTTTCTGCAAGTGTTGAGCAGCTATCAGATAAGTTAAAGTACACCTTCTTTCAATCCCCATATAGGGGAATTCTTTCTGCAAGGTAAGCTCATCAAGATACCACGAAATATCATATAAAACTTTCAATCCCCATATAGGGGAATTCTTTCTGCAAGTCATCTTCTTCAGCTGCGACGCTAACTCTCGGCTCAACTCTTTCAATCCCCATATAGGGGAATTCTTTCTGCAAGCTTTTTATCGAATTTTTTAGGAATTTTTCGATTTTAGACTTTCAATCCCCATATAGGGGAATTCTTTCTGCAAGAAAACTACGTAGAATTTTATTAAAATATAAAAGACAAATCTTTCAATCCCCATATAGGGGAATTCTTTCTGCAAGTGTGAGGATAGTTAAAGCGTAAAGTCTTTTTAAATGGAACTTTCAATCCCCATATAGGGGAATTCTTTCTGCAAGAATCTTCCGTGGGAAAAAATTAATATATGCCTTTCATACTTTCAATCCCCATATAGGGGAATTCTTTCTGCAAGACCCCTTTATAGGCTCTGGAACTACGGCGTTAGCATGCTTTCAATCCCCATATAGGGGAATTCTTTCTGCAAGCCGCTTATCATATCGGTTATGAACTTGATGACGTTCATTACTTTCAATCCCCATATAGGGGAATTCTTTCTGCAAG
>JBECUL010000025.1:0-32135 GCA_040225955.1 Candidatus Asgardarchaeum abyssi
ATGCGAGAGAAGAGGCTCAAAAGTATGGTATAAGATTAATCGCATCTTATGAACGATGAAGCCAACATAAAAATCAGAGAATATTCTGTCTACCATTGAGATACATATATTTTTCTCCTCCGTTTGATTGTCTTTATGAGATAACCATTAAAAACCTTCTCGCTTTCTCTGATAAATTCGAAAATGAGTGATATAACATTATTTTTACTATGGAACACCAATTCAATTCTTCTAATCTTTTAGAGCCCATGACTATAGGAAATTTTTAATATAATGGATAATTATATTCCATATGGTGAAAAATATGGAACAAACAGAACTGAGAATTAAAATCGATAAACAAGGTAGACTAGTAATCCCGAGTAGCGTACGTAAAGCCATGGGCATAACTAACGAAACTGAAGGAATACTAAGAGTGAGGGGAAGAAAAATTATCATTGAAATCGTTAAAAATAATGTTAAGGAAAGTGTTGAAAAGTGGTACGAGGAAATGAAAAAGATGAAAGTTCGAGCCTTCTCCTCGAAAGAAGAAATTCCTATATCAAAATGGATGAGTGATAAATATGCAAAGAAGAAACTTGGACTTCGTTGAAGGTATCGTGGATGTTGGTATTATCGTAATTGCACATGTAGATAATCCAGCTAGGTCTGAAGCACTAAATTTCTTGAAAAAGGTACTGCTTAGAGAAATTAGGGCGATAATACCAATATCTGCATTTCTGGGCGCATACTATATTCTCACAAAATATCTTAAAGTCCCTAGATTAGACGCAAAGCGAAGTCTCATAAGGACTCTTGAAGTTGAAACACCCTCATTCCATGAGGATATAAAAGTGGAAAACGTTATAGATGCTCTGGATTATGCCGCTACATATAATATTGAATCATGGGATGGATATTTGATTTCTCTCGCTAAAGATTTCAATACAGATATAATTTACAGTATAGATGAAAACTTTAAGAAAGTCCCTGGAATTGTGCTTATAAATCCAATTTCTGATGAAAAGATGAAAGAATATCACAAGTGGATCTCTAATCTAAAATAGTGATTTAACGCTGCAATTTAAAATGCAAAATTGATTTGATTATCGCTGATGCATTAAAAACCAGATTTAAAAATAATTATACTGAGGAATGTAAAATGTATCTCATAAAATGTTTTACTCCATGAATAAGAGATTTTCGACAGTCATAGTCACTACATTATTATCGAGGATAAGAAAGTTTTTATTGTGTAAAATTAAAATCATACATTGTGGTTTTTATGCAAAGCGAGGAAATCGATAAAATCCTCAGAGGGAAAGCATTGAAAATATACCTTTTACTTCTAAAAAATGGAAATCCTATGGGAGTTCGTGAAATTCAACGCAAGCTAAATTTCTCGACACCCAGTCTTGTTGTTTATCATTTAAATAAGCTAATCGATTTAGGTATCGTTTCAAAAACGGAAAACGACCTATATTACGCTACCGAGCTTGTCAAAAGCACATATCTCCGGGATTTCATTAAAATTAAGGGGTTCATATTTCCGCGTTTCTTGTTCTATTCTGTTTTCTCGACAACAGCACTATTGGTCCTTTTAATAAGATTTAGACCACTTTATCTGATAGCAGAATACATCTTCTCGGTGGTAATATTATCTATATTTTCTGCTCTGATGTGGGTTGAAACCTATAGATTTTGGAGAAGATACTTCTTAGAATAATTAACTTTTTCATTTAAGGATTTTGATGCTTAAGTTTTGGCTAAAATTATTCGCATGTGTAATTATAGCAATATATTTTACATACTCTGTACTTGCTTAACTACTCGACTCAACATCAAAACATTTTTACAACTCTTAAAGGTAACTGATTTTTAATATTCTTAACTCAATGTTCTAATTTTTTGAACATTTGTTCAAAAGCATAGTATAATATACGGCTTATTTCATACTGTTATTTAGGTTATTAGAGAGTTGTGATTATCATGTTTTGGGTCTTATTGAGGAGAATATTTCTTTATCCTTTAGATGAGATCAAGAAGAGAAGCAAGATTGCGGCGACCACTGCGGTAGCTTCGGTTCTTATTATTATGATTATAGTGGGGTATGCATTTTTGCCCTATACAGAGCATCTATTTGGTGGTATTAGTGGGCAATTTACTCTGAGGGAACGTGCATTAACCTACGGTATTTCCTTCTTTAGCGGTGATATTAACGAGATAGATGTGGTGACTGGAAATGTGACGCAGTACAGCTTACCTTTGAACCTTGCAGAGATAGAGAACTATCAAGATCTTCTGGAATTAAATCTTCCTGAGAGTGTTATAGATAGACTTTTGGAGAACGGATTTGTTGTAACTTTTCTGAACATGCCAGAAGAGTTCTTGATAAGTTTTGCAGACTACTATGAGAATTTGCCACCAGAATTTCCTAGATTTGTGACCGCTGATATGGTTTTGCATACATTTCATTCTCTCTTTGCGGCACTTCTAATGAACTGTGAAACAGAGTATTTCATTCCCTGGTTAAATATAACGTTCAAAGAATTATTACAGAAGGCAATTCAGCTTTATCTTAATGACCCAATGACATCGGAAATCGTGAGTGAGGCTATTATTCGGTTAATTGCATATCTTATTGTGCCTCTAAAGCTTTTGGATCCTAATTACAATTTGCCATCAAATACACCAAGCGTTGCAGTAGCTATGGCATCCGAGGAGTTAGAAAAAATTTATAATCATGTAGGAATTGAGGAATCTGCAATTTTAGAGCACCGTGAAGATTATACACAATACGTTCCTAGAGGCTACTATACCGTAAATGAAAGCCTTTCAAGATATTTCCTAGCAGCGATGTATCTTGGCAGAATGTATTTTCCTGTAGTAATGCCCTTGAACGAAACATTTGCTGATGTTGCAACTATTGCAGCTTTTCTTCTAACAAACCTTGTTTATAATACAAAGAATATATTAACTCACACAGGAGAGCTTTCTGCATTTGAAATATATGAGCGAATTTATCATATCATTGCATTTTTCGTAGGATATTCAGATGATTTGACATTTTATGATTATAAATTCGTTCTGGATACAATTTACGGGCAAAACGTTTCTTTGAATGACTTTGCAGATGATGACAAGCTACAAGTTGCACAATCAAAACTCATAGAACTAGATCACTCAAGGATATCCGCAGTAGGATATCGATATAGTATTGAGGAGGTAGGATTACGCTTTCTTGGGCAACGTTTTATTTTGGACTCCTATGTTTTTCAAAAATTAGTATATCCAGAAGTGTTCGACCGATATATGCCAACGGCACTTGACATAGCCGCAGTATTTGGTTCTGAAAGAGCAAGAGAGCATCTTAGCCCAGAGCTAAATTCGATACCACAATATAAGGAAAAATTGAAGAATGTTTCAGCAGAATTAAAAACTCTCAATGTTACGGCTTGGACATGGAACTTGTATAATGGATGGCTCTATACTATAAATGCCACACTTAAGGAAAATTATACTGGATACCCAACTTTCATGCAGACCGATGCATGGAAAGATGAAAAATTGTCAACGTTTTTCGGTTCGTGGACCGAGCTGCGACATGATACAATATTATATGCAAAGCAATCTTACACACGTCTCACGGCTATAATTCCTGAATCGAGAAGAGGATATATTGAGCCTTTACCTTTGCTTTGGTCCAGATTAAAAGGTCTAGTGCTTCAGATGAAAAATGGTCTCAAGGCACTTGGTGTTCTTCCCGAAGAATACGAGGAAAAACTTAACTCTTTCTATGAAAAGTTAGACTTTTTGCTTGCAATGTCAATTAAAGAGTTAAAGAATATTCCTTTGAATGAAACTGAAAATACTATGATTTATTACTTCCACAATTGGCTTAGTGACATAATGTACGGCATACATACTGTGCATCAAAAAACAACACTTATAGCGGATGTTCATACGGATCCGAATACAGAGCAAGTCCTAGAAGAAGGTGTTGGTTACATTCATTTATTAATCGTAGTCTATCCAAAACCAGATGGTACACTTGAAATTGCTATGGGACCTGTATTTTCCTATTATGAATTCACTCGAAGTATGTCGTTAGGAAGATTAACTGATGAAGCATGGGCTGACATGCTTAGGTCGGGAGAAGCACCGTCATATCCTTCATGGACGAGTTCGTATCTTGTTCCACCATGATTTTATAATATTTTTTGTTTTTTCAATTGAAAGATCTAACTAATTAGGGTTTGACAAATGGGCAAAAAGACTATAATTGACGTTGAAGTTATAGTTCTTGTATGCTCATAAAGTTTTTTCATACAGGAGCTGAAGAGTGTAAAAAATTCATTTTACATTTTTTTGTAGTGGAAATCTTAAAAATGGCCAAGCGATCTACTTCTGCTAATTGCAGTGAGATAGACCACTGATAATCTCCCGGATTAATATTTATACCTGGTAGAGACATACTTTTGCTTGAGCTAGTAACTTTTTCCAGAAAGCTTGTATCTATTATTTCCGACGCGTTAAATTTCTCTATGTATCCTAGTTCTGTCATGAAGTCGATCAACTCTTGAATTGCTGTTTCATTTATTTGATTTGTATAATTAATTCTACTCATGGAATCTAAAATTACATCTTTTGTGGTTTCTAGCTTGGTTGCTAAAATTTGTGCTGTTTCATCTTGATGTTCTTTAAGCCAGTCTGTTGCAAAAACAGTTAGGTTAACAAGTCTTTCAATAGCCTCAGGGTACTTATCAATTAGCTCTTGCTTCACAACGAGAGCACTTCCAGGCATGTATGGCCAGATATCTTGACTTTTTATGAGAATATCAAAGCCAAAAGATTTTGCAATAGCAACATAATGTTCAGGAACTGCGATAGCATCAACTTGATGTTCTCTTATTGCATTAATCTGGTCCATGGGCTTCATCCGTAAAATCGTAATATTATTTAGGTTGTATTTTTCGATTACTTTGTTGAGTAGCAAGTCAGCCATACTACCTTCTCTGACACATCCAATCTTTTTACCCTCTAAATCATAAACCGACTTTATTATACTCTTATTTACAACTATTGCATATCCGTATTCATGTGTCATTGCAACAATTCTCAAGTTAATTCCTCTTTTATAGGAAACAATTGCTGGTCCAACGCAAAGCCATGCAACTTGAATATCTCCTCTTGCAATTGCAGCTGCCAATGCAATTCCCGTTGCATAGCTTTCAAAGGTAGTTAAATTCAGTCCTATATTTTCAAACCAACCTTTTTCGTAAGATATCCATGCAGCAGCAGCGTGATCATTAAACTCAACTGCCATGCCAACAGAATACATTCGTTTTTGCTCACTTAAAAACCAGATGATAGTTACTCCAGTTGCACTTATTAAGCCTAAAATAATTAATGCCAGAATTATTTTCTTTGTAGGAATCACTATTGTCACCTCTGTACGGTATTGGATTGCCGATCTGTGATATAAACATTTGTTAATAGAAGAAACTTAAAACTAAACATCATTATTTAACATGAGGATGATTTCAGATTGTTCATGGCGATATATAGAAGAACATCTTATGTCAATATTATTGGCTTAGCGATGAATTATAAATCGCATTACTACACATTAATTTTATTATTATTTTGAACTTTTTATAAAAATAATAAAATCATTTTTCATATAATCAACTTACAATAAAACCTTTTTATATCTTAGAGATAATAATCACTACGATGGTCAGAATGTCAATATCAGCCGCTTTAATAAAGAAATTACATTTCCTTAAGCGTTGGGCTTTGTTAGCCGCCGTAATCGGTGTTGTCTCCGGTCTCGGTGCCGTCCTGTTCTATTATTTACTTATGCTAAGTACTTCCTTCTTCTTAGGGTATATTATTAATTATTCTCCCCCAACAGCAGGTGGTGAAGTTGGAATTCTACAACAAAATAATCAATGTAGATGGATGCTCTTACCCTTTGTTACAATGATTGGTGGACTTATCTCGGGTGTTTTGGTATATCACTGGGCTCCAGAAGCTGAGGGGCACGGCACGGATGCTGTAATTTCTGCGTTTCATAGGTCCAAAGGAATTATTAGAAAAAGAGTGCCTTTAATAAAGGCCTTATCATCAGCTGCACTTATAGGCTCTGGTGGTAGTGCTGGTCGAGAAGGACCAATAGCACAAATTGGGGCTGGCTTTGGCTCTTGGCTTGCCACGGCACTCAATCTTAGCGACCGAGATAGAAGAATTGCTGTCATTTGCGGAACTGCTGCTGGCATTGGAAGTATTTTTAAAGCTCCTCTAGGCGGGGCAATATTTGCGATTGAAGTGCTCTACAAGCATGATGTAGAAGCAGAAGCTCTAATTCCCTCATTTATATCTTCTACTATTGCATATTCCATCTTTGCTTTATTTTTTGGATTTGATCCTATATTTGACACACCACCTTATAGTTTTACAGATGTTTTCGAGCTTGTATTTTTCATAATTTTAGGAGTAATATGTGCCCCCATAGCAATTCTTTACATTAAAGTGTTTTATGGAGTTCGGGATAACTTCTTCGGACGATTACATATCCCCATGCATATAAAACCAGCTTTAGGAGGTTTTGTAGTTGGTACAATGGCTCTTATAACTCCTGAAGTTCTTTGCTCTGGATATGGGTGGATCCAATTAGCGATAAACGGAGAAATGATTTTGTCAATAATGATAATACTTATTTTTGCTAAGATTATCGCAACGGCGTTTACTATTGGTTCTGGAGGAAGTGGTGGTGTATTTGCACCTTCTATTTTCATAGGAGCTATGATCGGTGGTGCATTTGGCATATTTCTTAAAATGATATTCCCAAATATACCATTAAGTCCAGGAGCTATGGCTCTAGTTGGCATGGCTGCATTCCTTACAGGTGCTGCAAAAGTACCAGTTGCATCAATAATAATGATTTCAGAGATGACTGGCAACTATAATCTCTTAGTTCCTCTTATTATCGCTTGTGCCGTTTCATACATTTTTTCAGGGACTTACACAATTTATGAAAAGCAAGTACCTACAAGAGCTCATTCTCCAGTTCATCGCGGCGAATTTACAGTTGATATTTTAGAGAAAATAACAGTTGAAAAGGTCATGGCTAGGGATGTGATAACGGTAACTCCCGAGACAACGGTCTATGAGGTATCAGAGCTTATTAGCAAAACTGGGCATTTAGGATATCCAGTTATCAAAGATGGAAAACTTGTAGGTATTGTCACGTATGCTGATGTAATTAGAGTTCCTATGGAAGATATTAAAAAAGTAAAAGTCGGAGATATAATGTCACATAGACTCATAACTATAACTCCTAAAGAAAATCTGTGCTCTGCACTTAGAAAGATGTATGAATATAAACATGGGCATCTTCCAGTTGTAGATCCTGAGGATCCCACTCATCTTGTTGGAATGATCACCAAAAATGACATAATTCGAGGGCATGAAGTAATTCGAAGAGTGGTTCGTAGAAGGTTTACTCGCAAACACCGTTAATTAATTCAGAAATTCAACAATTCAAAATCATTATATTATATATTAATAATATAAAAGAATATTAGAAAGTAATAAAAATTAGTAATGCAGAGGAATTAACTTGCTACGAAGAATAATGATTCTTTTAAACAGACCAGACATATTTACGGTTGTTTTTATTATCTGCGGTATTATCTTTGCAAAATTATACTGCGAAGAGCCAGTAATATTCTTTATTGGCTCTATTCTTGTTTTTGTTATACCGCTGTCTATAAGAGTCACTACGTTAAGATATCTAAAAGCTAAGGAGATTACGAATACATCTAAATATATTGATAAATTAAAGTTGATAAATGAGATCTTAAAGGAATACGAGAAATTAACAGGCATATCATTTAATGTTAAAGTTGTAGCAATTAATGAACCTAATCTTACAGCGAACATTTTCACCTCAAGTCTATACGTAACTAAAGGATTTTTGGATAACATGGATATACTCACAAGAGATGAGATAAAAGCAATTTTAGGGCACGAGATAGGCCATAAAATACGAATGGGGGATATTATTCTTCAAACAGCATTCCCCCCTCTGTTTTCCATATTCATGATGATTGTTGCGTTTTTTGTAATTTCCTTTTTATATGTTCTCTTCTGGAGACTTCTTCCTCTATATTTAATTTTTGACAATATCGAATTATTACTTTCCTTCATAATCTATGTATCATATTATCTTTCCTTTTTTAGCGTCTCAAGGTATAAAGAGTATAAAGCTGATGAAGAGAGTATTAAACTGGGGAATGAGAAGCACCACTTGGTATCGGCTCTTAGAAAGCTTGAAGCTTTATGGGTGAGAAAAGAAAAAAGATATGGCAGAATATTAAGTTTTTTAGACAACCTATTTAACACCCATCCAAGAATTAGAGACAGAATAAAGAGAATCAACGATCTCCAGCGGAGTCACATCATCTGATCCTATATTGCTCGAACTTTATTTTGTTATTGACCAAGTAAGGATAAACTACGAGCGTGTAAAACTCAATATTGTTGTTTCTCCCTATTAATTCCTTAATTGCGGGAATATCAATCTTTTTTAACCCACTTTCTGAACTTTTCACTTCGTACAATAATACTTTATTGATAAATCCCCACTCATCTCGAGAAATTACCAAGATATCACAACGATATTTAGTTGTTACTAAGAAGTCTAAGAGATTTAAATGTCTTTTTATCTTATTAGCAACTTTGTCAAGCATATTTCTCTTTATAATGTATGCTGCATTAAGAGGATTAATCAATAGAAGAAGCTTTACATCTTCCTGTTCAAGAATGTCTTTATTATTCTCAATTATTCTAATCCATATCTCTCTTATCGTCTTACGTCTCTCAGACGGCTTTAATTTGTCATCTATATTAAATAAAGATGAGAAGATTTGCTCATCAAAGGTTATATCTATATTTTTGATGCCTCTTAATATATCATTAGATGATACATTTTGTATATTCTTCATTAGCAAGGACTTGAACTCGTTTTTCTTCAGATTATAGATATTTTCTTTTGCCTTATCAAATATCGTTTGAGGCAACGAAATCAAGTGTGCATAAGGACAGAAGAAACCATGTACCTCCTTTATACAATTAGATGAAGGAAGAGATGGCATTTCTATGCGTGATTTTACTTTTATTGTAATGAAATTCTTCTGTGCATCGCCTAAACTATTATATTTTTCAGATTTATCAATAATAACTGATCTTTTAGGATATTCGATCCTTAAATATGGTTGCCAAAGTATATTATAATACCCGTTAAGATCATTAATAATAAGCAAATATGCTAAGATTTCAGCCATGAAACCTTTAAAAACACTAAGTTGTTTCATATACTCTATGTTAAGGTACCCACTTCTTATCCTTGCAAGCATGTTGCATCAAGATTTACATATAGGTTATTTTGATATTTATTATTTCTGTCGTATTTGTCATTTTCTGATAATCAAAACCAATAGATTTATTTTCCTTATTGAGACATATTTAACAGAGTTATATACAATGGAGGATTTAGTTATTTTAATTGTTGAAGAACGAATCAATACTATTGCTAAATTACTGTCAGAGCTAGGATTTGATGGAATTATAGAGTTTGATAAAAGGGATCCAGGGTATAAAATGTTAAAACTCATTGCTAGAATGAGGGAAATAGAAGGCGTATATGCAATTGCACTTTGTGCAGGGATTAATGACTTCCAGCTCTTAAAAGGTGGTGCTGAAGAATATTGGCATACCTTATATTTAACTTATAGAGAGTTTCGTAGCGAAAAAGGTGTTATTGGGAGAGATGCTACTAAACTGTTCGAATTATTCTTCTTATTCTTAAAGAAGGCTATTAATGCGAGGCTTCATAGTATCAAATTAAAACGAACCAAGGCTCTTTGTAAATCATCCTTGATGAAAGATCTTTTGAGCAACTTGAATAAATACAAGCAAAATCCATTAGTCCTTTGGAAGACTCTTGCGAAAGTGTTAAGAACTGGGACGTCAAAGAAAACAATAGTAGTTTCAATGAAACTTTTTGATATCGCAAATTTAGTCGTAGAAGGAAAGTATCTTGATTTTCCGAAGAATATCCCGATTCGTGTGGATATTCATACTATTGATGTTTCTATATCATCAGGTATTGTTAGTAAATATACTAGCAGCAGTGATATAATTAAAGCTTGGCTAAACGTTTTAGATATCGTAAATCTAGAAATTTACCCAAAAGTGAATTTACTTAGAATTGACAGCATTGTATGGCAGATTGGAAAAATTATCTATCAAGCAAGGTTTGATAAAACTCTCTCAGAGCAATTACTAGTAAAATATTTTGTAGAGGAGATTGATATCGAAAGAGAAATTGCAGAGCGAATGGCAAAAGAGTTTACTTATAATGTAGATGAAGTAATGACCTATAGAAAAAAGATTTCCCAGTATTGATTAATCGGTTGACATGAGTCTCTAGACGCAAGTATGAACTATTTCGTATCCTTATTAAGTGTTTATTCGCTATAAATGAAATGTGAGTATGATGGAAATTATGGAGATTACAGTAGCAATGACAGCTAAGAAGTAAGTAATATGAGTTAGTTTCATCATGTGAACATCTATCGTTCTTCCACCCATGGTTTCCTCCATGTGATGCCATAGGTCTGTAAGTATTCTTTCATTCAATTTATTTTCGAACATATTACTCTCCTTGTCCTGCAGTTTTTTTACATAAAGGCAGTGTTGGTAGATTCCGTTAATTATATCTCTGATTAGTTTTTTACTTGGTACACCATCAGCATATATTATTGTACTTGGAATACTTATTCGTACGCCATGAACCTTGCCTACAGCTCTGAAAAATTTTGTCTCAACCAAGTCAAAAAACAAGGTTTCTGTCTCGACAGAGAATGGAAGGTAGCTATCGTTAATCAGCTTTTTCCCATCATGTATAATTATCAATGGATAAGAATAGAAGAAAATTATCTCTCCATTAGGATTGAAGTTTTTACTCTTTACGAGTAACTTATTAGAGTTAACAATATATTTTTCAATTAAATGGTTTCCCATTGAAAATAGTATGCCACGTATTTGCCTAATCCCCTTTCTAGCTTGAGAATACTCTATCCTTAAGGAAAGTGAAATTATTACTCTATGATGATAATAGCCTATTGTTAAGGAGTCTAACAGAATATATTTGCTAAGATTGTCATACTCGCTGAGTACATCAAAAACCTTGGAAGGGTCTAATGTAATGACATAGTAAGAGTCTTGCATGATAGGCTCTTCTATTAAGAGGCCATCCTTATTTATACTTGCAACTATTTCCTTTCTAAATGATTCTAGCTCTGCCTTAGTGAAAACAATCTTATCATCCTTAAATCTCAATAGGGATAAAATGTAGTAATCTATGAATACGTATTTACTCATGTGTCACCACTTTCTTTATGAAAGCTATAGCGTCTAAAACACATTCAAAATTATGAGTCGGGTTATAGTGTTTTATCTTGTCTCCTATTGAAATACTAATTCCCGATTCTATAAGCATTGGAATATCGTTTTCGTCATCACCAACAGAGATCACATAATCTTTATCTATGTTTAAGATATCCCTAAGTTTTTTAACTGCAACCCCCTTATCAATATTAGCAGGTATTAAATCAATTGAATCCTCATGAACAAAAATCTTGATATTGCCACGTTCTTTTTCTGGTATCATATCATTTAAAGTTTTTAAAATTTCTTCCAATAAGTTTACTTGTTTTGGGAAGATTGTCAATTGAACTTTATTAGGTTGGAGCCATACTTGATTGTCAAACTTTTTCATAATTTCTCTTTCAATGGCCGATATGACGTCTGGTCTTTTGATCATAATTATTTCCTCAAGGGTTTCTGGGAAAAATATAACACAACCGTTTTCTCCTATGATTGCAGGCGATTTCACACCAATTCCTCTAACAAAACCAGCAATATATGATACATTTTTCCCAGAAGCAAAAACGATATCGGCACTTTCATTAAGATCCCTTAAAGCCTCTATGATTTTCATATCAACTGGTTTTCCAAACTCTGCCACCGTACCATCAATATCAAAAATTGTTAGAAACCTCTTCACAATAAATCACCAATTGGTGATGCTGAAAAGCTCCTTATTAGTTTGATTTGACAAGTTATATTAATGTATTTCTGATTTAGATATTTTTCAAAATTTCTAATACATTATCTCTAACTTTATTATGAATCTCTTTTCGTGCAAGTATAATATCGATAGGCTCTTCACCAAAAATTCTTGCATTTGCTAAATTACCGCTTACTCTTGAAACAGCTAGACCCAGCCCTTTCGAGAGGGGATAAATAGCAGCAATGTCATGAGGCATTAAAGATGCTCCTTTATCCCGAGCTATGAGAGCTCTTAAATCCAGAAGTCCTTCTATTCTTCCCTCAAAAACTAGGGCTTGATCTAGAGCAGTGCCACCTGTTCCCATAAATACGCTATATTTTTTAGACATCTCGGATGCTACTTTGCCTATAATGTCGTATCCCGAATTTGAATAACAAGCAAACGCAAGTATGGGTTTTTGTATATAGCTGAAATCAGGTAACGTATATTCTGAGCCATTTAGTAAAGTTATATATCTACCACTATCAACTTGCAGTCCTATGAAGTAGTTCCTAGATCCGAGAGAATAGTGAATTCCAACTTTCATGTCCGTAAGTGTTGCATCAGAATACGATTTGTCCGTCCATCCACCAATGAAAAATGCTCTTGATGGAAATACTGATTTATTTATCATGAGCCAACGACTATGGTCCGTGCTATAACATATTGGGTCTAAGAAGTATGTAGGCACACCATCTAATAAATCATCTTTAATATTCCCATGACTCACAGAGAAGCTCTTCTCTTGCTCTTCCAAGAGAACATTTGCTTCAAAGGATAATTTTTTAGAAGCCTCTGAGAAATACTCTCTAAGCTTTTCGTCAATGATGTAATCAACTGCCCATTTTTTCTCTCCAACACCTTCGATTTCGCTAACGATACCCTTTGTCCATTTCCCCTTAACCATCGTACTGAAACTATATATCTTCTCAGCAACCCACAAAAGGGATAAAACATATTTGTTTATTTTAGTGCACCTCAAACAATTTGTTGATCAATTGACTATCAATTAAGATAATAATGTATTATGAGTGAAAATATTTAGACTGAATATCTATAAATTTTATGCATTTTTAGCAGGAATAAACTTAGAAGAGAATTGAGTATGAAAAAGAAGAGGAAAAATGTTAATTACTTACGCTCGTTTTTTATTATTTTCTTATTAACTTTTATGAATTGCGTTCTTTTGCAGTTATCGAAATCGCTAACTATTTATTATATTATTAATTTTACATAAATAAAAAATTAATAATAAATATAAGAGGGTCTAATATGCAGAAAACGTTGCTTTAGGCATAGTAATCATACTATTTTTTGCAGCTGTGATGCTGCTCCAAGATTTAATGAGGCTTATTTTGTGCAAATAAAAAGGAAATAGCGAGATAATCTTAAATGATACAATTGTCATTGATTTTGGAGATATAATAGTTTATGAGAACATGACAATCCATTATGAATCTACTAATACACCGATTTTTATGGTATATGGCACGCTTAAGTTAATTAACTGCGTAATAATTCCATCGAATCCAGTTGATTTCAGAATCCATGATGATGTTTTTAGCAGAGATTCTTACATTTATAGTAATTATTGTGGGCGTTATTATGATCATTTTAAAAAGAAGGAAAAGCTGACAATCCGTTAAATTGTAAGTCCTTGGAAAAAAATAAATGTTTATTCACGAAAGCAGTATTAGTGATCATTGATGGGTGAGTATATTCCAATAATTTCACCAGAAGGACAAATAAAGGGTTTCATAAGTGTAGGGTCGGACTTTTTTACACTTTTATTACCAGATGGTACACAAAAAACATTTTTCTGGTTAGAGCCTAATGTGGCATACTCGGTTACTCAATTTCTTGACGATAACTACTGGATTCATTTTGATTCCGATTCGCTATATCTTCTAAATTATTTAGATTTGACACCATCGCTCTTTGGGTACGTGGCTTATGACATAGATGAATATGTGAATATCATAAAGAGCCGAGTTAAAGATAGAATTAAGGGATGCAAAGTACTCTTTTCTTATAGTGGTGGAAAGGATAGTAATGCAAGTCTTGTGATTTTAAGTAAACTTCAAGAGCTGATCAGTTTCAAGCTATATGTTGCATACGTACATGTACCAATTTTAGACTCCAAAAAGAATATCGACATTGCGGAGAAATTAGTAAGAAAACTCGGATTGGATTTGATTGTATTGGAAGCTGATAAAAAGCTTATTAAGAAACGTATCAGCGATGAAGGGCTTCCTCATAGAGGACATCGATGGTGTACATACCAAAAGATTAAGCCAATAAGGAAATTTAAACGTGAATACAATATTGATTATGAGGTAATTAATGACAGAGCTTTTGAGACTTTTAAAAGACTCATAAGCTTGGTGCAATATGCAAATCAAAGAATCTTCATTAGTGGACGTAAATTTAAACCTATTTTTCCGCTGACATTCCTTGATATTGTTAAAATAAATAGAGATTTCGGCTTAGTGCATCCATCTTACACTTTTGGTAATACACGTGTTTCTTGTACCTTGTGCCCGTATCGCTCTTTTGTAGAGGTGAACCATAACGAAGTAAAATCATTGAGCGAATATAATTTCATTTGTCAAGTGTTAGAATATGAATATCAAAAATGGTACAGTGACCTGCTATCTTATAAGGACTTCGCGAAATTTGCCATGTGGAGATATGGAAGGTATCAGAGCGAACAGATTGTTAGATTTAGGAAATTTCTTCACAAAAGGAAAGATAATTTAGAGAAAATAACGTATAATGATGTTGTTGAATATCTCAGAAGCCCCTGGGTTTATCCCTTGCCACAAGCACCTAGTTTTGATATAGACTTTGTGTTTCAGAAAATAAGAGAAAGTTTAGAAAATGACTATCTAACAGTAATAAATCTTAATCTCGTTTCTAGAAGTTTTAGAACATGATGAATACTTTTCTTTTTAAATAATATACATCGCATATTATTTTCCCACATTGATATAGCTCAAATATTATATACGTAAACGTCTCAGTGTTTTTAAATGTTTAAATCATTAAATCAAGGAATTTGTATGAGGTTATTTTAATGAAGGAAAGTAAGTTTTATTCAAACAGAGGTTAATCTAGAGTTATATCAGCTTCTTAAATGTATTTCTTGCAAAGAGAAAAAAAGCCTCAAGAAAATATTCAGAGAAGCTCTAGAAGAGTACGTCAAGAAATATAAAAAGAAAAATAGAGGGAGACCCTATTTTTAAACTAATAGGTAGTATTGAAACTAATGAAGTAAATTGGAGTGAGCAGGATAATTGGAGACTTTAATGAGATATATCTTGATATTTCCGCACTTATAGCTTTTTAGACGAGAGTTATAGAAATTATAGCAAAGCAGTTAAATTCTTTAGGGATTCTATTGATAGTGATAGCACATTTGATTCTAATTTTAAGCTCAGAGTTTTTAATATACTCCTTAAGTGATGATTCTGTTAGTATAAGCTTATCGAACTTGAAAACATATAATTGGCTTAAATAAAAATATAAATGAATCATCTTATGAATAAAATTAAGTGTGTGTATGATGTTAGATGAAATAGATGAAATTGTTAAATCTTGGTATAGAGAAAAAGCACAGTATGAATGGGAGCGCTTGCAGCAAGATCCTTATCATCAATTAGAATTTATTATAACGTTGCATTTTCTTAAAAAATATTTGCCTAAAACTGGTTTGGTTCTTGATGCTGGAGGGGGACCAGGGCGGTATACAATAGAGCTTGCAAAAAGAGGGTATGATGTTATTTTGTTGGACTTGGTTCCTGAATTATTAAAAATTGCGAAAGAACAAATAAAAAAAGCAGGTGTGCAAAATAAAGTTAAGCAGATTGTTGAAGGCTCCATAGACGATCTATCAATGTTTGAAAATGAAACATTTGATGCTGTACTTTGTTTAGGAGGCGTGTTGAATCATCTTTTAGACGAAAGACGAAGAGAAAAAGCTGCAAGAGAGCTTATAAGAGTTGCAAAGAAGGGGGCTCCTGTTTTTGTTTCGGTCATAAGTAGGCTTGGTGTACTGAGAACAATATTCTTAAGATTTCCTGAGAGTCTGAAATTCTGTAAACATCATTGGGAAGTGGGAGATTATATCCCCGGAGTGCATGGAAGAGGATTCACAGCGGCTCATTGGTTCTTACCTGAAGAGCTAAAAGAACTATTTGAGAGACAGGGAGTAAAAATTCTAGAGATGACTGCTTTAGAAGGGCTATCGTCTCATCATCGGGAGGAAACAAACAAACTATATGAGAATCAAGAAAACTGGAAATTATGGCTGGAAATATTATTAGAGACTTGTAATCATCCTTCAATTATCGGAGCAAGTGAGCATTTTCTTATGGTCGCTAAGAAAATATAATAATTATATTCCGAATGAAAATTCAACTAGCTAATTCTTTAACCTTTGCTTTAACGGTTTCTACGAAATCCTATGCCAATTCAATAGCCTCCTCAGCCTCTTCTTTGATATGTAAGTAATAAGCCCCCATAATCAGCATTCTCTTCTTAATCTATAATTTAAATAATCATTGTTAAAAACGATGTTTCACCATTATTTTGGCTAAAAATATCTGATTTTTTATATTTATGACATTATTTCTTATAAAAGAGAATACGGAGGCAATCATTTTGAGATACTCTAAGCTCTTAATATTTTTACTTTTATCCTCCGTTATTTTATACTTTGGACTATCGGAAAAATATTTTGCAGTAGATAACTTGAATATTCAAAATTTTAATTCTGCGACGACGAATAATATAAACACTACAAATAAGAAATTCGTTTCTGAGGAGGCACACGTAACCTACAGTAGTAAGAGTAACAACGTCCTTTTGAATAAGGAATTTATTAAACAGAATTATAATATTACAATATTTAGCACGATAAATAGTATTGGAGCTACGTCTTTAACAAGCGACGATATAATCATTACTGAACCAACAATTATCGCAAACCAGAACATGACAATAAGTGGCAACCTAATAGTGTTAAATAGTCTCTCAATAATAAACTCCACATTATGTTTTAACTCAACATCAACTACATTGCTATTTTTTAAAATTGAATCGTATGTTGTAATCGAAAACTCGGACATTTTTGTCTCGAATGGAAATTACGAGCTTGTAATAGACGAGAATGCAGAGAGAGTTGAAATAACAGATAGTAATCTGTATGGGTTTTTAGCAATAGTAATATCTTCAAGTGGAGAGAACGTATTGCTAAATGGCTCAAATATCCATAATTTAAACTCGGGAGTTACTATTTATAATGCAGAAAACGTTACGCTCGAAGGAAATCATATATCTTCCAATATGCATGGTGTATTGATTCAAAATTCATCATATGTTACGCTAACAAGTAATATTATTGAGATGAACACTTTATATGGGCTCAAGTCCATTAACTCTTATAACATATCGGTAAGAAGTAATGTTATTCGGGAGAATCAGATTGGGTCGTACTTTATTTATTCCGAAAATATCACCTTTAGTGGAAATTATATAAGTGAGAATACGGAAAGAGGGGGCGTTTTTGAAAACTCTACTAATCTCGTAATAAAGGATAATATATTTGAGAATAATGAAATCTTTGGCTTAAATATTTATAACAATTCGGATGTTCTCGTTGCTGAAAATACTTTCATCAAAGACCAAATATGGGTAATGGGATCTTATGAGGCTTTGTTAAGTAAAACAGCTATTGAAAATAATTTTCTTAACGGGAAAAAGATCATTTTCCATGTTGGTATAGACAATATTAGTATCGAAAAGCAAGAAATAGGGCAGCTAATTATCGCGTATTGTAATAATTTCGTTCTGAAGGAGGTTAATTGTAGTGCAATCCAGTTATATAAAGCTTCTAATATTTCCATAGTTGATTCTAGTTTTGGGAATTCAGACTCGGCTATCGTTATTTGGTATTCAGAACTTGTAGAAATCGAAAATTCCAACATAACAGTATCAGATCTTGGTGGAATTCGCTTATTTAGAAGCAAAAATATTACTGTAAACGAAGGTGTCATCAATAACTGCGGTATTGGGATATTCATTGCTGAAACTTCTGATGTAGTTGTTTCGAGCGCTACCATTGAGAGTAACATATACTTCGATATTCTTTTGCTCTCAGCATCAAACGTATGGATAATAAATAATGAAATAAAAGTCTCTTTCGAAGGTGTCAGCATAATAGACCTCCTTGGTAGTTCATATTTTGAAAATATAAGTATCTCTAACAATCTAATCGAAGGTGATGCAACTAATAATGCATTATTTGGAATAAAGGTATTGCTGAACGAAGAAGGGTCCTCTATAAAAAATATGGTTGCGAAAAATAACAGGATGGACAATATCTCACATGGTACTGCTGTTATGCCTACTAAAGGAATTGCGTTAAATATGACAATATACAATAATACAATATCATATTCTAGTAGCTATGGGATATTGCTGAAGGGCAACATTAGAAATGTAAATATCACCATGAATAATGTTTCTGAGAGTTATAGAGGAATATACATGGAGCGTATAAACGGTAGTGTTGTAGTAAGAAATGTTCTTCATAATAACGTTTATGGAATTATCGTCAACGAATCCTATGACAATCTTATTTATGAAAACTGTTTTCTTAACAATAGTATTCAAGCATATAATATAGGCAACAATTTTTGGGATAATGGGTCTTATGGTAACTTCTGGGACGATTACATAGGATATGACGAAAATAATGATGGAATAGGCGACGTGCAATACTCGATATCTGAGAATGGAACAGACAATTTTCCGTTAATTTATTGCTTCATTCTGAATGATAAAAGCCCACCAATGATATTCCTAACAGCAAGTATAATGAACAATTCAATTGTATCGGAAGATGTTATTATAATAACATGGAATATTGTTGACAAATACTTTAAAAAAGTAGATATCTCCCTTAATAATTCCCTCATGTTTACATCTAAAAACCCGAACGAGAGCTTGTTGTTGCCATTATCCTCAGAAGGCCAATGGACTATCAAAGTTGTCGCAACCGATATAAGCAATAACACAAGCTGTAAGATATGGGTCATTTATTGTGATTTTACAGATCCAATAATTAACATAATAACATCAATCAAAAATAATACACCCACAAATGAAAGGAACGTAACTTTGAAGTGGAACATACAAGATAGATATTTTGGTGCTCTCGATGTTTTCATGAATGGTACTCTAATTTTTTCTTCGGATAATATAACTGGAAGCCATAATCTAATTCTCAGTGATGGCACTTGGAATGTGACAGTATATGTAAAAGATAAAGCTCGAAACTCAAAGACAACTACCTTTATTTTCGTTATTGATACAAAGCCACCTACAATTTGTATATCATCAACAATTAAAAACATGAGTCTGTTGAAAGAACCCAACTTCTTAATAAACTGGTATGTTATTGATCTTTATCCTGCCAATGTTTCATTCTTTTTAAATGACACAAAGATATTCTCAACTTCCGCTCTATGTGGGTCTTACTTTTTCAATCAAACACTTGCTGAGGGTAAATATGCTATATGGGTTTTCGCTAGGGACCTTGCGGACAATCTAAACCAGTGTGTCTTACTATTTGAGGTAGATATCACACCCCCCGATCTGTATATAACTTCTACACCAAAAAATCAGACCATTATGAGTAATCCGCAGGTTGAAATTAATTGGACTGTTTATGATAAACATGGATGGAATATTACTATATTTCTAAATGATACTGCCTTGGGAGTATGGAGCACTAATGGGAGCATTACGATTAATTTGACTTATGGAGAAGGTATGTATTTTATGAAACTTGTTGCACTCGATGAGGCGAATAACTCACGAGCTTCATTCCTTATATATGAGCTTGATAGAACCGCTCCAATACTTAATATCACATCATTTCCAAACAATAATTCATTCACCAGCATCCAAGAACTACAAATTTTCTGGTTGACCGAGGATGAACATTTCTCCTCATTATCCATTTATAAAAACTCTACGTTAGAGTACGTAAGTACTCAGTTATGTGGAAATTATACTTTAAAGCTAGATGTTGGATATTGGATCATTCTCATAAAAGCTGAGGATGCTGCTCACAATATATGCATTATAAAATTAGTATTACATGTTATACATACTGAGTCCCGCATATTAATCGCATCCTCTATTAAAAACGGGAGTGTGACTAACCTTCCAGCAATCACGTTATCATGGTTTATTAACGATACCATCTTTAAAAATCTATCAATTTTCATGAACGGAAACTTAATTTTGCAATCACAAAATCGTACTGGATGTTTGACAATAGATTTAATCAGCGAGGGGAGAATCATAATTGAGTTGGTAGCTGTAAACTTACTAGATAATGTAAGTAAGAGCATTATAACTTTCGATAGGGATATAACTCCTCCGACGCTTAATGTTACAACAACATTCTTTAATTCATCTATCATTAATGATACAAGCATAAGTATATTATGGAACTGCTCCGATAAGCACAAATGGTATCTCTCTATCTATGTTAATAATACATTAGTCAATACATGGAGCTCCAATGAGAGCACTATTTTAAGCTTATTAAACGGTGATGGTATCTATATAATTAAAATCTCTGCATATGATGATGCTGGAAATACAAGAAAGTATATTTACCTTATCACAGTCGATACTAAACCACCTACAATGTACATCGAAACATCCTTAGGTAATAACACTTATATCAATACACCCATAGCTAACATTAGCTGGAATGCCTATGACGAACATTTCAGTTACATTATAATCCTTCTAAATGATAGTTTGATCATTTCAGCTAATAACATGACAGGAAGTCATTTGGTTAAAATACCAAACGATGGCACTTGGATTGTAAGCATAGTAGGTTATGACCTAGCGGGAAATGTAATTGAAAAAAGAATAGTACTATTTATAGATACTGTCTCACCTTCTATCAAGATTTTGTCACCAGAAAATCTGTATCTTAACTATACAACATTTTCCATATCTTGGATTTCTTCTGATGATTGGAGTGGAATAGATCACTATGAAATAAGAGTAGGCTATAATAATAACTGGTCGTACATAGGCCTTGAAAGTAGCTATGTGTTTTACAATTTATCAGAAGGAGAACACACAATTTTCGTTAGGTGTTTTGATAAAGCGGGCAATACGAATATGACGAATGTTACCATTGTGATAGATCTTATACCGCCTTCAATAGAGATGTTATCACCTGCAAATAACACTATAATTAATTCGAGAGACAATATCAACATCCTATGGAAAGTGAATGATAATTTCGAAATTGACAAAATTACAATTACCGTTAATAACTCTAAACTCGATGACTTCTTCACTAAAAGTGGCTCCTATAATCTTACACTCATAGAGTCAGGAATATACATTATTAAAATTGTTGCAATGGATAAAGCTGGAAACTCTGCTGAGG
The DNA here is from genome assembly GCA_040225955.1 of Candidatus Asgardarchaeum abyssi. GTDB lineage: Archaea > Asgardarchaeota > Asgardarchaeia > Asgardarchaeales > Asgardarchaeaceae > Asgardarchaeum > Asgardarchaeum abyssi. The sequence continues at coordinate 21,651 of JBECUL010000025.1, forward strand.
CATGCTCAATAGTACACGTAATCGATATTAATACCACTCAAGAACCAATGGAACTTTATAAGTCTTATATCATTATTACAACTTCCCTCGCTAGCATAATTTCAATAACCGCTATAGTTGTATACATTAAAAAGCGGAAAAGAAATATAGAAAAATTAGTTTTATTCCAGTAGCACACTTTTAGAGAAAGCAAGAGTTTAATTGAAACATCCAACTAATATTTTATTATTTCTTTTGTAGAAGATGTAGAAGAGTATTGAGCAAATAGCAATTGTGATTCGGAAATGGCTAGTAAGAAAATAATTGACATCTTTAATGAAAAGGAATGTTATAGGAAAGCTTAGAGATCTATTGATGAAAAACTTAGATGATCTACCGTTAAACTGATTTGTATTTAACGCATCCCGTTTTAAAATCAAAAATTTATGGTAGTGACTTTAAACCTATAATTCTAGAATTTTTAGGAAGACATGATATCGGCGATATCTGTAAGTTGGTAAATTCAGCAGCTCTAACAGTTATCACTTATATCATTGCGGATAAAAGACCTAAAATTATAGATAGGATCTTGGACTGGATAAAAAAACAAAGGTTGTATGACAATGGATGGCATTGGTTGCCTAAGAAAGAGACTCCTGAGAAAAGTGAATCATGAAGTACAGCCCTAGTGTTTGCAACATTTAAAATCGCCCGAGTTGATATGAACTTTGACTCAATTGTAAAGTTCTTAGATAGAAATTGGAAACTAAATAGGTGGGGCGGATTTCCTGAGGTAACCTTGATTTATCTAAGTTATGCTGGTTACAATAAACATGATTGGCTTGTTCAAGAACCAGTGGAGTATCTGCTAGAAACTCAACTTCAAAATGGAGCATAGGCTGGTTATTCATCAAAGACTGCTAAGGGTGGCATCTTTAGAACGTGTATAGTCTTAAATGCTCTCACATCTTTAGGTTTCACAATCGATGATGATGTTGTCTCAAAGGGACTAAAATTTATTGAAAGTAAGATACAAAGGATATTAAATGCAAAATGGGGCAGAGTGCTGTTACAAGCATTAGGTGGGTTGGCTAGTGCATTGCTTAGCTTGGGTCTGGAGGATGTTTAAGATATTATATTGTCAATTTAAGGTCAATAACAGAAAGTTAAAAGTATATAATTTTGCACGTTCGAAAAAAGAATAAGATATTTTAGTTAAAAATCCGTAATTTTCATATTAGAACTATAAAGGCAAGAAATATTCTCTTTATAGAATACGTCAAAAGTACCATGAGGCATGAAAATATGCATGCTGAATCGGGACGAAATGTTAAGAATATATTAAAATGGTGCATAGCCGTTGCATTCACGTTTTATTTTTTAATCCAACTTGTATTGGGGTACGAAGTAACTCTCATTGTAGCACTTATCGGTGGAATTGGTGGTCTATTTCTAGCACTTGCGGCATCAGAGGAGGCTATAAAAAGTGTTGAAGCGCTAGGCAAGAAAACTGGAATCTCTAATTATGTCGTTGGGGTTGTTTCAAGTCTTGCATCAAACTTACCGGAGATAGTTGTAGCAGTTATTGCAGCTCTAAAAGGTTTTACAGAGTTTGCGGTACTAGTAGCTGTAATTACAGCCGGATTTAATACACTATTATTAGGTATTGTAATAGTAATAGGAAATGTTAGAGGTCGTAGCATAAAGGTTCCTGATGAATTAATTTTCATTGAAACTCCAGTTATGAGAAGTACTATAGCTATGCTTGCGCTCGTGGTATGTTTTGGAATATTATCAGATTTATTTTCTCAAGGTCAAGTTTTTGACATTCCTCATGAGGTATCATTTTTGCTGGTATTAACATATATGGCATATTTATTCTTCATATTCAAGTACAAGAGAGCCTTAGATGTAGCTCACGAAGAGGTTTCAATCAAAGATATAATAATACCCGCAATAATTGGTTTCGGTGGCATCTTTATAGCTGGTGAATCACTATCACGTGTGGTAGAAATTTCTGTAGAGATCTTTGGGCTTTCTGAAGCTTTCTTAGCACTATTAATCGGTTTAGCAGGATCGGTTCCTGAGCACATAATAGCTGTTGTTTCCGCAACGAAGAGAGAAGTGGGGAGAATTCATTTAGGCTTGGGAAATCTCTTAGCTGGAGTTATGCAGTCATATCTTCTCCTTATAGGGATCATTGGAACCTTGGTAAGTATAGTCTTGGACGAGTTCATACTCTTTGAATTAGTTGCAGGTGCACTATTAATTTGGATTATGAAAACCAGTATCACGGATGATAAGGAATTGAGCATATATGAGGGCATGATGATAATAATCACGCAAATCTTTGCATTCATGATACTAATTGAAACGATTTTAATTGCTGCATGAGAAAAATAAAGATGTGCTAGTTCATATTTCATTACTTAGGATCTCTAATGGCATCAAAAAAGCATTTTGATGAGGGACATTTTTCTTTTAACTCTTCTAAATCAAGTTGAGCTGCTAATTGGCTTACAGTTCTACGATAGCCTTTAATATATTTTCTTCCTAAACATTCGCTGAGTCTCTTTTCTGGATAATCTTCATTTTCTGGATTTTTTGAACAAGTTGGAATAGCTGTTAGAAGCCAAGATTCTATTTTTCTATTAATTATACAGAAAAATACCCTTTCTTGCATGTTTTCATTACTTAGCTTTCTTAAAATACCTTTAAACTTGTTTTGCAAGATTTTTGGGCTATCGTTATTTCTATCAACTAGTATAATGACTTTATTACACTTATAATCCAAAAGTAAAGAGTGTACATAAATAGCGGTTTTTCTAACATTAAAAATATTATTTTTCCCATGTGAACAGATTATTTCAAGAGAGGGATTAGTGACACATAACGATGGTGAATAATATAATGTTTGTAGTATAAAAAGTCTATTATTTTTGTTCTCGCAATAAAGTTTGTTATAATATATATGTATATGTGCGTGTTGTGAGAAGATAATTTTTTAACGCTCTATTCGAAATTAAAAAACATGTTTGTCATAGAGTTTTCGTTATGTGAAGGATGTAATATAAATTAAGAATAATTTTTTGACATTTAATCGAATGCCAAAACACCATTACCTTCTCCTAACTCCTTTTTTGTCGTATTGAGGATATTAGACAAGTTGGTGATGACTCACTTATAACCTTTAGAGATGGCGACGTTAATTCAGTCTCTATACAATTAATGAGTGATTGTCTTATTAACTTGGTACGTTTATCACTACTAATAGTGCTTACAAATAACGACATTTTATTGCTCGAAGAACTAGAAATTGCTTTACATCCTAATTATAAAGGAATTGATATTCTGGCCGATTTGATTCTGACATTTTCAAACAGTGTACATTTTTTATATCCACATATAGTACAGAACTAATCCAAGCTATACTTGAGAAGGGTAAAGAGAGATAAACTTAATAAAATTAATATAATATAATCGATCTCTTTAAACATGAAGATTTGGTTAATCTTGAAATTCTCTCTGGAGATGATGTTCTAGAGGAAAGATGAAATATAAACAGATCTTAGAGGATGCTAGCATAATCTATTAGCTCTTTGCGAAGTAATCTGTATGGCAAGGACTTTCTAATTGCAAAACCATGCCTTTTACTTTCTGTGATTTTTTCTTTTTATGAATCCTTAATATGTTAGGTGCACTCAGCAGTAGAAGAAATATAGAGACTGCTGAGGAGACATTTATCGGATAGATTATTCACGGAAATCAATTCTGTTAAGCGTGAAATACTGAACTTTTTCGAGAGGAGGCAATACAAATTTGAGTTATGAATTGGACAATATTTTTCTGAATGACTATGATGATGCAGACGAGTCCCGCTACTTTTCCACTAACCTTTTTTCAAGTACCGAATTGAGAAAATCAGGAATCGTTTGCCTATGGGAAGAACAGTATATTGTAGTTCACGTACAGGTATACAGTAGCCATTGCATAGTATATCAACATGGCCAAGATCATCATGAGAAGACTTCTCCTGAGGTTTTTCTTTATCTTCGGCCAGAGAATGGGCAGAACAAATAGCACAGTAATGATAATGACATATAACGGAACAATAATATAAAGAAAGTAATACATGGGCGGCGCCGGCTCTCCCGGCGGTGGTGGTGCCGATTCTACGGATAAGTACAACTCCATGCCAACAAAACGAATAATCGATGCGAATACACTATTAACAAACATGATTCTTCACCTGTATCACTCTCGCTCTTCATTATAATAAGGATTTGTACTGTTATACGTGAAGTGATACTCAAAATCGTACCAGTAATGCAAGTACCCATCGCCGGTTACATCTCCATAAGTAACGTTCGTATATAGTGCATCATCAGCACCTTGTAATACATTGACGCTAATAACTTCACCAAAGGCCCGATAATATGTTGGTATATCATATAATGGTCCCGTAGGATCTGCATGTATCCATCGCTCGCCATTCCAAATCTCCGCAAACTCATGCCCCATCAGAAGAAGGCCAAATAACTTGTATTTAATATAAATCTGTCTGGCAGGGATATTCATTGCCCGTGCAAATGAGACGTATAGAACAGTATATTCGTCGCAGACGCCTTGATACAGACCATTTGTTATAGTTTCTAATATTTTTTCGTCGGATAAAGTAAATTTACGATATAGTTGTGTGTCATTATAGTTAAAATGGGCTTTAATCCAAGAAGTTAAGGCCAACCCTAAATTATATACAACTGTAGATAATGGAAAATTATTACTTTCATACGGATAGTCGCATGCTTCACCCGCTTTTTTGAGAATGCTCCACTTGTTAAAATGATAAAGGTCAGACAGCTCATAGTAATTTTCAAAAGTGCTTACTAAATACTGCACGTTGCCAAACTCGCTTCTTTTAAACCTCTGCACAAAGTTAAATCCCATATCAAATGTTACGTCGAGCCCACCACTTATATCTACAATAACTTTTTTCAGACCTACCATGGTTATCCAATCGGAACGTAAACGTATACGTATTTCACGCCATATGGTCTCAATGTGATTGTTGTAGTCTTTTGGGCATATGCCTCCCTTTTGCTATAAAAGTATCCGTAAGGTGGGGGTGCACTAAGATACTTGTCCCACACACTGCATGCGATTGTAACACTGAAAGTATAAGTAAATGGAAGATAGCTTTTGAATTTAACTTTAATCGTTATAGTGCTCCCTCTGGTCCAATATGCGGGGACTATAGGCTCTACTATAATGATACCTGTGGTAGCTATTCTAATATTTTCAATGTTATCTGATCTTGTTTTAGGTGGTAGTTCTAAATACTCTATATACTTGTCGTAGATATTGATTTTGGCTCTGCTGATAATATGGTATTTAACACCATCAGAAAATATACTCTCTAACATCGATACTGGCACGCTACCATTCTCTTCTGGGGTTATGGTAACTCTTGGAGTTTGTAAATAAGCAGAAGGATATCTATTTGACGAGAACTGAGATAGCGGGGCTGAAATATTCGTTGCAGATATCGAGACCGAGCTCTCATTGCTGAATATTACCGAATCATGGGGCAATAATGTAACTATATACGAAAAAGTAGTTATCATCAATAATATTACTAGAGATACTAATCTTTTTCGACTCATATTACCCCACTCACAATTACTGCTACCCAAAATTAATTTATGTGGTATAGCATTAAAAAAAATTTGGAAGTTTTCCTCTAACACCGAGAAAAGCGAAATACCTTAGTTTCAACTGGAAAAGTATGATTATTGTTTTATGCCTAAAATTGGCCGAATTTTGATGATAGTTATGTGTCTCGTTTTGTGTCGTTATTTTGTGACATAATAACGAATTCTTCGCTAATTTTTCCTACTCAGGAATAATACCCATTTTCTTAAGAATTTTCTCAAACACACTTTTTTCTGTTGGACCTTCTACTATTAATCCTATTTTCATGGAACTCCACCGAAAACATTTGACATCCACTGTTCTCCAAGAGGAACGCCTTCCTCTAAAAGACGTTTGACAGCATTTAATTCTTCTTTTTTCCGAATTCTTCTGAAAATACTTTGACCGTTCTGCTTTTCTATAACGATTATATCATCCACTGATACATGATTGAGAAGTGCTGGTGAGTGTGTTGTCAAAATAATTTGTTTATCGGAGCTCTTCAATAGGTTTATTAATAATTCTAATAACCATGGATGGATTGAAACCTCCGGTTCCTCAAAAGCAAGAACATATGAATCAGTATGCAATGCAGTGATATATGCAAGTAACCTAAATGTACCATCAGATATCTGATGATATGAGAAATTTACATCAAACCCTTTTTCTCTAATGCCTATACTTACTTCATTTTCCTTCTCAATTGGCGTTAATAGCTCTTCAACCTCTGGAATTGCCTCTTTTAGGGTACTTTCAATTTCGTCAAATACTTTTCTTCTTTCAGTTAATAATGTGTGTAGTACTTGTGCTAAATTTGAACCATCTTCAGAAAGTATGTATTGTTTCCTAATTCCGCATGTTGAACGCATGGCTTTTGGTGAAAAATTAAAAGTATTGATTGATGTAATAAAATCGCTTGCAAGCCTTATATTAATATCGTTCATTTCATATCTTAAAATTTGTTTACCCAAAGGCAAGCCGCTTATACTATCCTTTTTTCCCTTTATCATCACAGAATATCTATCCTCATCCGTTTTAACTTCGAAAATAGGTGTGCCATCAACAATGAGTTTTTCAAAGTCAAGAATTGTGGAGTCCCTAAATTTCTTAATTCTAAAGGTATATGAATAATAATGATTATTTAAACTAAAATCGATTGCAATTTCAATGGGTTGTTGATTGCAAGCAAATGTTACCGCACTAAACCCTCCCAACTTAGTTAAAAACTCATCAAAAAACTCTTTAGAACTAATAAATTTTAATAGCTCTATGAAGTTGCTCTTCCCACTTGCGTTAGGTCCAATTATTACATTAAATTTACCAAGTTCAACTTCCATTTCTTTAAAACTCTTGTAGTTTTTAACATGTAATCTTTTGATCATTATTAACACCTAATTATAATACCTTGCTTTCTTATATTATATGTTTTTGCTATATTTTGATTTACATATCATAAAAACTTATTAATTCCATAATTTCTCAAAAAAAGAACTATAAATCTGTAAAAACAAAAATAAACAGTTTTAAACATTTAAACTTGAAAATTGTCGATGTATTTTCTTATTCTCTAAAAAGGAAAAATAATTTTTGGAAAGCAAATAAAAGAACTCTTTCTAAACATATCTTAGAAAAATTTTGGGTGATAGAAATGAATGTAAAAAAATTTAGCATTCTTATAGGAATTCTATTAATAGCGGCCTTAGTAATAGGCTCCATGCCACAAGCTATTTCTGCATCAGATACTCCTTACCTTCAAGATGATCCAAGGAGACCTATGCAACCACCAGTAACAACACCGCCAACCTACAGCAAAGGTATTGCAAAAATAGAAACCGAAAAAATAACAGTTGCGGTTACTGCAGATGGAATGGTATTACATTTTCTGTTTTGGAACACTAGCGACCCATCAATAGTTTATCATGCAAAGTTTGTTCAAATGATGGAATATATTGACTCAAACGGCGATGGCATTTTCCAATACAACGAAATGGTTCCTGCATCGGTACTTGCTGTATCTGCAATCGACTTCTCATTTTCAGGATTTGAAAACATTACAGACAATGATGGAAATGTAATAGGAATAAAATTTAGCTTTAATAGCACTAACGTTAGCGATGTAAGACAAAGCAATTTAGAATTAGATGTGGTGTGCTATCTCTTCTTTGAAGATTCTGAAATTAATGGAATTGCAGTAAATGGTCTCACAGAATTAAAATTCACCATTGTTATAAAGAACTGGAAATGGGTCAGAGATGATAGTGACTTGGTTGTTAGATTTGACTTGACATGGAGTAACACAACTGACAAACCAAGATGCAGGGCTAACAGTGAAGAAGTTGATATGCAAAAGAACATGGAAGGAAACGAAAAGAAACTTCAGAGTAGGACGCAAAACAAATATAGATGCATGGAACTTGTACATGATAAACAAATTGGATATTTTGACTATGTATCCACAGCCATAGCTGATGGTCAAACGGTTAGTACTAATGCTTCGTATGCTACATATGGAGACCTTCTGAGAGTATACTTCACATATCCACACTTTGAAAATGAACTAATCCATGATCCAATTATCGGAATAGCTAGCGAAACAGAAGAGGCTGGTGACCTAATCTCGCAATATATACCTACAGACTATTTAACCATAAGTATCATAGTTATCGTAGTTATAATAGTAGCTATTGTTGTCAAAAAGATACGCAGCTGACTCTTCCTTTTTCCAATTTTTTATTTTTTTGTCGGCTTATTTTATATATAAATGGATAAAAATTCAATATAGCTAAATAAATATGTCTACGTTTTTTAGTTTTAGTGCTAAAAGATTCTATTAACAAGCCCATCAAAGTGAGAGTCAAAAGATGCAATATATTCTATACTATATCTTTGTACTATTGCGAGATTTGTGCAATCTGTAAAACTCATTTTTTTATTTGATAATCGCTTAAATAAATTCCATGCAGTTATAAAAATATCTGCATCGACATAGATCATCTTAATGATTTTTGATGATAATATATAATTTCCAATATCTTCGGCAAAAAAATAGTTTTTAGTTCTAATAAGAGCCACCGTTACCGCCTCATCAAAAACATAATCAGATGTGTACGCAATTCCAAAATCTCCAGATAGGATTTTTTTCATAATTTCTTTAGCTCTTTTGTGATTTAGGTCATCTTCGTTCCGCAATGCAATAAAGATATTAGTATCAATAAAAATTCCCATTACTCTCCCCCGTATAGTACTCTATCTATTGAAATAGATGCATCTTTTATCCCCCATTTTTTAGGCTTATTTAGCAGTTTCCATGCAATGTCATCCTCTACTGAAATTTTATTTTCTTCAATCCCTAATTCCTTTAAAAAGGAAGTTTTATTTTTTAATGCAAACTTTATTGCAGCTTCTAATGCTTTTTTCTTACTTATCTTGATACCTTTCTCTATAAGCAACTTAGCTATCATTTTCTCTAATTCTGCATTTATCTTTTTATCAATTTTAACAGTAATTGACATTTTTTACACCAATATACTTTTGTAATTTGATACTTTTATCTTTTTCTACTTGTAATTTAATAGGTCAATGATAGTACTCAGATATATACATTAGACTTTTTAGTAAAAAGACACACAAAAAATCTTAGTACAATATAAAATGAAGGATAATGACTTATTCTTATCAGTAATAAAAAAGGAGTTAATATTGTGCAAGCAAGCTATGTAGATGTTTAACAATTTCGGAAGCTGATGGACGTTTATTTATGTCCTTTTGAAGCATGCTTAGTATCAGACGCCATACGTCCTCTGGAATGCTGTTGTCATAAACTGGTGACTCATATAAGATATTCTTAACAGCCTTTGCAACATCCTCGCCGAATGGCAATTTTCTTGTTATCAACTCATAAAGAACTACACCCAATTGCCAGATATCAGTCCACGGTCCTATGCCTCCAAAGCTGGCGTCAAACTGTTCTGGAGCAGAATAAGCTATTGTCCCAATATAGCCCTTGGATGTAGCGGAATGCTTGAATATTTTAGAAAGTCCCCAATCACTTAGTTTGAAAATATCACCTTTGAACAAGATATTTTCTGGCTTTATGTCTCTATGCACCAAATTAAATTCACTATGCGCATAATTTAGAGCCAAAGCTATTTGTAGTACTATCTCTAAGGCTTCTTTGATCTGAAAACTCTTCTTGTTAAGTAAGTCCCTAAGAGAACCTTCCATGCATTCCATAACAATATATGGGACCGGATCAATACCGTAATCCAATAAACGCACTATGTTCTGATGCTGAAGAACACTCCATATCGATATTTCCTTTACAAATGTTTTCCTAATCTCTTCTGTCACCTGATTGAATACCTTTAAGGCAACTGTTCTTCCTTGATTATCTTTGCCTCAAATACTGAGGCAAAACCTCCACTGCCTATAAATCTAACTATTTTGTAATTTGGTATAGTCACGGTCACTTTTTCATATGATACACTTGGGGCTGTTTCTTGGAGTGCCTTACCAGTGTCTGCTCTTATAACAGTTTCTGGTACAGCCTTTTCACTCACACTTGGTGTAACTAATTTTGTACTCTCTGATACTCTTCGCGTAGGCTCCTTGGAAAGTGCACCGCTTATGTACGTAGCTACTACTAGCGTTATGTCTGGAGTCTTAAAAATGGTTATGATCCCAAAGGAAAATAATGAAGCAATCACACCTACAACTGTAGAGTACGTCAAATACTCTACAATATAGGAAAGAAAATTTATCTGATTTACAATATCTGCAATGATAACTATGAGTATTAGTGACAGAAATGCAGAA
>JBECUL010000026.1:0-31421 GCA_040225955.1 Candidatus Asgardarchaeum abyssi
TGAAACATATCATCAGCCATGTTAATTACAGGAATTTTTGCCCATTTGGCATATTCGCGAACTACTGCATTACCACGTCCATATACATAGTCTACCGCATTTTCTAGTATACGAATACCCAGTCCGTGTCCATATCTTTCATACATGCGGGCAATATCCTTTGGAGCCTCGCCTTCTCCAGCTCTTGTAGTGGATATGTCGATAAATTGAGCATGTCCACCTAGAGCAGTCATAGCAGCCTCAAAAGAAGCTCTAGTCCTAGTGGATGTATTATAGAAGAGCATGAAAAACGTTTTATTTTTAAGAATTTCTGGAAGATTACCTGTATAATATCTTCTCTTTAGATCTTTTGCAACCTCTAAGGTGAAGTCCAATTCTTCACGAGTCCATTCTTGTGTGGTGATTAAATCTTTACCTAAAAGATCAACATATGTCATTGATTACACCTCTATCCATATATAGTTGTTGTGAAAATAAAAATATCTTCTTATAAGCATTTTCTAAAAATAAATAAGAAATTAAAAGTAATAAGCCATTACTTTTGAAAATAGCAAAAGAATTTAAAGACTCGCTAACATCTATGTAGAAATTATACTGCTGAGATCACACCAAAGCTTAATCATATTATTATGATTTTGCTGTTTATCCTCTTATGTCTGTTTTTTAAGCGCCTTTACTAGTTTATGCTCACCTTATTCTGGAATATTTAAATTCAGAGAATCATAACCCAAGTTTATCAGCTATTTCTTGTAGAGCTTTCAAGGAAATTTCGAGAAAGTCAACAAGAGGTATTCCAATTTCCTCGCACATAAGAATTCTTTCACGCTTTGAACCACGTGCAAATGATTTATCTTTAAATTTCTTCTTCAAAGTTTTTAGTTTCACTTCATGTAGTTTCTTCGACGGCATAACTAATGCAGTTGCTATAATAAGCCCTGAAACAGCATCAGCGGCTATTAGAGCCTTTGCTACTAATGACTTCGGTTCAACTCCTGTATTTTCAAAATTATGCGCCATGATAGCCTCTCGCATATTTTCGTCTATTTTATCTCCTAGAATTTCAACTGTTTTTATTCCATGCTTAGAAAAATCATCACTTGTTATTTCATAGTCTAAGTCATGAAGAAGACCTATTAGTCGCCACTTTTCAACATCCTCGCCTAATTTTTCAGCAAGTGCTGCCATAATTGCTTCCACGGCAAGAACATGCTTCTTTAAGTTCGGATTTTTAAGATACTCATCAATCAATTTTAAAGCCTCTTCCCGAGAGATCATAGCATCACCCGTCTATTGTAGCCAATTAATAATATACAATACGAACAATACGGCATAATAATAAAAATATTAGTAGCAATATATATCAATAAATATGCTGAAAAAAGAAAATGTAATACTAAAAATCATAAAATTATTAATGGATAGAAATAAAAGTAATAGACATAAAATAAAATTTTTCTATTAAGAGTATTTTTGCATGGGGCGGAATAATGATAGATTGGACAGATTTTTATATAAAAACCTTAAGGCAGACTGCAATGGATATTAATAAAATTGATGATTATCTGAAAAAAACTGCTAGTTATAAGATAATTGCATCTGAATTTTATCTAATGGGGTATGAAGAACAAGCTCAAATCTATTTTGATAAAGCAATTGAGAACGCTAGGAATATTGAGGATGTATACTATCAGAATTGGGCTATCGGAGACATAATAGAAGAGATGGCTAATATTGGGTATATTGTGAGAGTAAAACAATATTTGAAATTATTAGAAATTCCACTAATCAAAGTAAATGCTTATAGAAATATTGCTGATGCTTTAATATTGCAGGGTGCGTTATATGATGCAAAAGAATTTCTTAATCTGGCAATGAAAATGATTGAGGATATAGATTCAGCATATGAAAAATGCAATGCCCTAAAAGGAATAGCAATTGAATATTTAAGAATACCTAGGTCAAAGAAAAAAGTGAATACAATTATCAAGCAAATAGAAAAACTATTGGATGAAATAAAAGTTGTTTCTTATCAAATAATAACATTAACAAATTTAGCAGAAATGTATAGTAAAATAAAGTTAAATCAAAAGGTAAGAAAAGTCATTAACAATTCCAAAAAGCTTATCGAACAAATTAGTGATGGATATGAAAAGATAGCTGCGCTCAGAAGGATAGCTGTAACACTCTCGCAGATAGGTATGGCAGAGGAGGCTATTAGTACACTTAGAGAGGCTATTAAAAGGGTAGATGAAATAAGTGATGAGAAAAGGAAAATGTTGGCATTTCGAACAATAGCAATAGAGTTGGGAAAGCTTGGAAAGTTTAAGCAAGCAATCGAGATAGCTATGAAAATAGAAAATGATCTTAAGCGTGACTATACGATGCGCGAAATAATGAAGTCTATTATTGAAAAAGCAGAGATTGAGTTAGCAACATATCTGCTTGACGGCATTCAAGATAATAGAATTAGAGCGGAATGTCAAAAGGATATAGCATTAACTTTGATAAAATATGGTAAATTAAAGGCAGCAGAAATGATTGCTGATGGCATTTCTGATGAGGATTTGAAAATATTAGCATATGGATGTTTGATGTGCGAACGCATAAAACGTGGATTAGAGGAATTAGATGTATCAGAGATCGTATCACTGAAAGAGAGATTATTAGAAATTGAGCCTCAGGAGAAGAAAAATAAGATTGTAGAACAATTTGCAAGGTATTTAATTGAAATTCAAATGTATATTGAAGCAGTAGATCTTATATCGAGAATAGAAGACCCATTAAGGAGATTGTGGATTTTAAGAGATATTAGAGAGGAAATTTTAAAGTAGGTGGGAGAATGGTAACAGTTAATGTTGTTGAGAATAATAATCTCGCCCAAGCATTATTAACATTATTAAGGGACAAAAATACGCCAACAGAGAAATTTAGAGACTACTTAAAGAAAATTGGGGCTGTTCTAGCCTCAGAAGCTTCACAAGAGTTTGACACTAAGGATACTAAAGTTATAACCCCTATGGATGCTGAAACTAAAGGTGTAATCATAGAAGAAGATATTGTTATTCTTGCAATTTTAAGAGCTGGAATGTTTATGGCTGAGGGAGTAAGATATGTACTGCCAAATTCAAGAATTGGATTCGTAGGAATTGAAAAAGCAGAAGGAGATACTGAAATAAAATATATCTCTATCCCAGAAATCTCAGGAAAAACAGTAATTATTGTTGACCCTATACTTGCAACGGGATGCACTATTTCAAAGATTATTGAAAAACCAATTTTTGATGATGTAAAAAAGATTATTATAATCACAGTAATAGCAACAGAGGAGGGTATTTACAAATTGGCTGATATAAAACCAGATATTGCTGTCTATACAGCTGCTGTAGATCCAGAGCTTGATGAAAAAGCATTTGTTATTCCAGGTCTTGGAGACGCCGCAAAAAGAGCATTTGGCTGGTGATATATACTGATAAATATTTTAGTTTTTAGTTAGCTAATTATCATTTCTAGAAGATTAATTGTAATCTTTATTCTGGAAGTAAATCCTCAAGAAGCCCCATTTTCTTAAGCAAAGTTACGACGATATATGTTTTTTCATCCCTAAATTGCCTACCCCACATACCATCTCGTTTTTGCATTTTTATTATAACTGGAAGAGAATTGTGAACCATTCTAATCGCAATATCATACTTATCAAAAAAGCTAAGTGTGTGCAGCACAAAAAATGTATCTTCATAAGAAGTAGAATAAAATCTTACTCTCCATCTACCTTTATATTGAAGCTTTTCCAGCTGAGTTAATCCTTTTTCAATTATGGCTTCATACTCTTTTCTAAAACTCAAAGCACGCAGAGATAAATTTGTACAGACAGAGCAGCAATAAAAACCATTCTCCATGAATTTTGCAAGCCTTTCCAAGGCTCCAAGAACTTTACTATTGATAACATTAATCTTTTGAAGAACATATAAAACAAAAGCAGAAACATTATATCCATTCACTCTAAAGGTTTTACCACCAAATAATCGCCGTTTCTCTGTGTTTGTATAGAAAAAATTCTCAGAGTATGTATTCTTATTGTTCTGTTGAGATAAAATAAAGTTCACCCCTCGCCTATAGTTAGAACCTATTAGACCTAAATCAAATAATATTTCAACATTCCACGCGGTCAGATAAGTTGATCCTTCCCAGCTGCCATTTGGCTCTTGTGAATTAGATAACTCAGATAAAGTCAGAGTTTTTACTTTTGTGTCTAAAGTTTCATCAATTTTATTAAATTGCTTCCTAGCTAAGAACCCACTCCGAGAAATACAACTTAAAAGAGATGGAAGAGGATTAACTTTAAGCTTCATTTAACAATCACACCTGATTTAATGAAACATAGAGAAATCTTGGTATAAAAGAAATAAAGACTTATGATATTTATACATTAATAGAAAATTTCTAATGATCTACATTCAAGTTATATAAAGTTTCATTGCTCAGCGCTTCTTTCTTTCAATCTTAACAATCGTTCTCTCAGGTATTCTTCTTCCTTAATAGCTGTTCTTGCAAGTTCTCGTATTATATCAGACTTTGTGACAATTCCTAGCACAATACCATTTTCATCTACAACAGGTAATCCATCAACATCATACTTAATCATCAATTTAGCAGCCTCTGCCGTATCTGTATCGAGAGATATTGTTGTAGGAACTTCGATCATAAAATCTTCTGCTAATAATGGTGTAATTTTCACGTATCTAGCCATCTTTCTACCTTTAAGCTTTCTTATCCAAACAACCCTTCGATGCTTTATACCTCCGACAGAATCCGTTATTGGAACAAAAACTAATCGATTTTCGGAAATTAAGCCTATTGGAGCGTTTCTTTCAACCACAACTACAGCATCTAAATAGTTTGTCTCCATAACACGAATGACATGAGCTATTGAGTGATGTCTATGAACAGCACCAATGCTTCTGGGTTGCATAATATTCTCAACTTTTGCTCGCCCAGTTGCATGTTTAGCGTAGGCTTCAACAATATCATCTTTAGTAATAATCCCAACTATCGACCCGTTTTTTTCCACCAAGAGAGCATCAACATCGTAAAATAGCATCATATTTGCAGCATCTTCTATTGTGGCATATGCAGATATTCTTGGTGGATCAGGGGTCATAACCTGTTCAATAAATCTTAGGTCAAATTCACGACGCATCCATATGGGACCCCTTATTCCAAGAGCTCGAATAATATTTCTCTTTGAGAGTATTCCAAGTATTGAACCTTCATCATCCACAACAACCAGATGATTTACTTTATATCGAAGCATTAAATTCCTTGCGTGCTCTAATGTATCAGTAGGTAGTATTTCGATATATCCTTTCTGCATTATCTCTTCTACGGTTAACTCTGGTTTTATAATAGCAGATGCTGGTTTTTTAACAAGAACTGTTTGTAACGTACTTTCTGATGGGGCATAAACAATTTCCTCTGCTGGTACTGGAACTTCCCAAGGCTTAACTGCAACAGCCTCTGGTTTCTTACCAAGCATATACGCTCTCAGTAGATCTAACTGTGTTATAACACCTATTACCTCACCATTTTCATCAATTACAGGCAATAAAGTATAATCATGATCAACTATGAACCTAGCAACCATATCAATCGGCAAATCCTTCGTGACAACCATAACACCACGAGTCATAAATCGTTTAACCTTCCCAGGAGTGCGAGGTCTTTCAGCCTCTCTAGCAAACATCCAGCTCTTCTTATCTATAAGATCTTTTGGTGTGAGAATTCCCCATAAGTTGCCATCTTTCTTTATAACTAGAGCTGCCTTTACATGATCTTCTACGAATTTATGCCAGACTTTATCTATTCTTTCATCTGGGTCTATCTTGTAAAAGTCTGCAGTCATAACTTCACTTACTGTTTTAGCTCTTGGTGTAAATCCTAGAGATATCAAAACCCTTAGAATATCTATAACTGTAATAACACCAAGAAGAAATGGCTCACGAAGTGATTTAACAACAGGGATAGCTTCAAGATTGTTTTTGATCATTACTTTTGCGGCCTCAAAAATGTCTAAATCTTGAGTTATAATAGGATGAGAAACCATAAAGTCCTTAACAGGAGCTACAGAGCTTATACCTTTTAAAGGTATTTTCAGTTTGAGGGAAGTTAATTTAATGACATCTATTCTTCTTAAATAACCTAATAGCTTGCCATTCTCATCTACGACTGGGATCACTCTTACACCGGTTTCTCTAAAGATTTTCCTGGCCTTGCCGATATGATCATCAGGTTTTAATACTTTTGGTGGTTTTTGCATGACCTCCCATACACGCATTTGAGAAACCTCCTGTCAGCATAGCTGCTATAAAGCAAAAAAGCTTCGTTTATGAAGCCATAACTATTTTATTAGAGAGTTATTTAAATATTACTTGCCCGTTATGAGATTTATAGATATAGTCATTTATCGTTATATATTGTAGAGGTTTTACAAATGAGCGATGATGAAAGAAAAAGGAAATCGTTATATGCGATAATAGCAGGGATTTTATTGTTGATAAGTGGAGCACATGGAAGTTTAGGTGATATTCCTCAACTTATAATTGCAGCTGCATCAAGTGGATTTATTACGGTACAAATTGCTAGATTTCTGATTACATTGCTTATTATAATTGCATTCCTTGGAGGAATTAGTGTTATCATAGGAGGTTTTCTATTAAGAATTAAGCTGCCAACTGTAGTCTCAAACTTCTTAATTTCGATAGGGAGCGGAGTAAGCGTATTTAATTTCGTGATAGAAATAATTTTAATAGGCCCAGCATTAAAATTAGCTATTTTAAGGTATGAAACCCCGTCCATATTAAATCTAGGTTTTCGGTACATAATTATCATGTTAGCTATCTTTTTCGTCTTTATGGCTCTAATTAAAGATGTCATCGGTTTCATTATAGCGTTTATTGCAGGATTTTTGATGAACGTAGCAAGCTCTTTTTCTGATTTCCTATTGATTTTAAATTTTCTTGGAAAATTGGGTATTGTTAGGCCACCATTAATAATTGTTAATCTTCTTGCAATTTCGTTTTTTTCCGGATCAATATTCTTAGCTAGTGCCATTCTGAATGGTTATAAAATTTACAAGCTTGGATTTATACTTGGACTAATTGCTATTGCGCTTTATGTACTTCCATTTTTGGCTATTCTTATAAGTACTGTTCTTGATCTGATTAATGTCATTAGGATCATTATTGCCAGTGTAGGAATGTTATTTGGCGTGCTTTCTATAGTTATGGGATTTCAGAAACTTTCTAAATAATAACTGTGTTAAAAATTAATAAACTCGTCATTAAAAATAACTTAACTCAATATTAGGGGATTATTATGAGTGAAAAGGCAATAAGGCTGAGAGTAGCGGAAGCTTATAGGGATGATGTAGGTAGAAGAATAGTTAGAATAACTCCTGAAATTATGCGATCACTAAATTTGAGGCCGGGAGATTATGTTGAAATACAAGGAGCAAGATCTACTGTTGCTATTCTAATGGTTGCAGAACCTGATGAGGAACCTGATATAATTAGAATGGATGGCCTTATGCGGGATAATTTAGGAATTAAACTGGGCGATTACGTTGCTATTAAAAAAGCAAAGGTAGTTCCTGCAAAAAAGGTAGTACTGTCGCCACAACAAACTGTTAGCTTTGGCAGTGGGTTTGAGAATTATATAAGAAGGCAGCTTCAAGGAATTCCGATTACAAAAGGAGATTTGATTACAATTCCAGTTTTAGGAATGAACTTAAGGTTAACAGTAGTAGAAACCCAACCAGATATGCCAGTTCGAGTGGTATCAACAACTTATGTTGAAGTCTTGCCATCTATTGCTGTAGCGATGAAAAAACCAGCAAAGATTAGATATGAAGATATTGGAGGACTAAAAAATGTTATAGATAGAATAAGAGAAATCATCGAATTGCCATTAAAACACCCAGAACTCTTTTATCATCTTGGAATTGAACCGCCTAAAGGTGTTTTACTTTATGGACCACCAGGTGCCGGAAAAACTTTACTGGCTAAGGCTGTCGCTAATGAGGCAGGCGCTACTTTTCTATCAATTAATGGACCAGAAATAATGGGGAAATATTATGGTGAGTCTGAGGAGAGGCTTAGAGAGGTATTTAGGCAAGCTAAAGAAAACGCCCCCAGTATAGTATTTATTGATGAACTTGATGCTATAGCACCTAGAAGAGCGGAGGTATCAGGGGAAGTAGAAAGAAGAATAGTAGCTCAATTGTTAGCTTTAATGGATGGATTGGAAGCAAGAGGACAAGTTATCGTTATAGGAGCTACAAATAGAATAGATGCTATAGACCCAGCATTAAGAAGACCTGGAAGATTTGATAGGGAAATAGAAATCAGCCCTCCTGATAAAGAAGGAAGAAAGGAAATTCTTAAAATACATACCAGAAGTATGCCACTGGCTGATGATGTAAACTTGGATGAATTAGCTGAAATTACACACGGATTTGTTGGTGCGGATCTAGCTGCACTTTGTAAAGAAGCGGCAATGCATGCTTTACGAAGAGTAATACCTAAACTTGATTTTGATATGGAAAAAATACCTTCAGATGTTTTCGAGAAGTTAAAAGTTACAAGAGAAGACTTTCTAGAGGCTTTTAAAAACATTCAACCCTCGGCGCTAAGGGAAGTTATGATAGAGGTGCCTAAAGTTCGTTGGTCCGACATAGGAGGACTCGAGGATGTTAAACGTAAACTCAGAGAAGCTGTTGAATTTCCTTTAAAGCACCCAGAGGTATACAGAATTATGGGCATCAGACCACCCAAGGGTATTTTGCTATATGGTCCGCCGGGTTGTGGTAAAACTTTACTGGCGAAGGCTGTAGCTACTGAAAGTGAAGCGAATTTTATTTCTGTGAAGGGGCCAGAAATATTAAGCAAGTGGGTCGGGGAAAGTGAAAAAGCTATAAGAGAAGTATTCAGAAAAGCCAGACAGACAGCGCCATGTGTGATATTTTTCGATGAAATAGACGCTATAGCACCAAAGAGAGGGGCTTATGCTGGAGAGTCAGGAGTCCTTGAACGAATAGTTAATCAGCTACTTACAGAATTAGATGGAATATCTATACTAAAAGATGTTGTTGTTATAGGAGCTACAAATAGACCTGACATATTGGATCCTGCTTTATTAAGACCTGGAAGATTTGATAGAATACTCTTTGTACCGCCTCCAGACAAAAAATCACGACTTAGCATTTTGAAAATATACACAAGTAAGATGCCCCTTGATAAAGATGTAAACTTGAAAACGTTAGCAGATATGCTTGAAGGATACAGTGGCGCAGACATAGAGGCACTATGCAGAGAAGCTGCCATAATTGCCTTGGGTGAAGAATTTAAGCCGAAACCAGTTAAGATGGAACACTTCATTAAGGCTATGGAGATTATTAGGCCAAGTATAACTCCAAATGTTATGAAACAGTATAAGAAGATGTCTGATATGCTTAGAGAAATGAAGTTTACGGAGTAGAAATTAATATTTGCTTCTTCTTAGGTACTCTATTAAACCAGGAGTGATGATTACCTTTCCTTTTATAATTGGATATGCAAAGGGTAATACTACTGACTCCACTTCATTAAACTGAATTTCCAATTCATCTGCAAATTCTATATCTTCAATGGATGCCCCAAGCTCTATCATTTTCATTACAAAAATTGCTATGTCTATCGACATTTGCTTAGGACCTAAATTTCTTGATTCGGTGTTAAGTTTCGAGGTTATTAACTCATAGGTTCTGCCTCTAGGTGGATAGTCTCCTAAAATTCCGCCTACCACATAAAAAGCACATTTCTCAAAATCTTCAGTGGTAAGAGTCCTCTTTGCTTGAGGATCCATAACAACTAAACAAGGAAAATCATCTTTTATAACTGTAATACTTTCTTCTCGAACTGTTCCAAGCTCAGCTAGTTTTCTACGCTCCGACGCACGTTTAACATTTGTAAAGATAATATTGTTTTTTCCAACTATTTTAGATGAATGCTTATATTCTAAGTATAACCATTTGCTTAGCGGTGGGAAATGTTCAATAATTACTTTCATGACTCTCCCATTTTTATTTTTGTTGAGATTAAAACTTATAACAAACTATATAATAATTACGCGTATGTATATTGATGTAAGCTGTTATGAGGTGACTTTATGGAACTCGGTTTGCAAGGAAAGGTGGCTATTATTTCTGCATCAAGCCAAGGAATGGGAAAAGCTATTGCATATGAATTAGCAAAGGAAGGAGCAAAAGTTACAATTTGTGCTAGAAGAGAAGAGATTTTAATGAAAACAGCCGAAGAGATAAAAGACAAGACTGGATCTGAGGTTATAGCTGTAAAGGCGGATGTTAGAAAAGCAGAGGACATAGAAAAAGTCGTTACAGAAACTATTAAAAAGCATAGCACGGTGCATATCCTCGTCAATAACTCAGGGGGCCCACCAGCTGGTTATTTTGAGAATTTCACAGACAAGGATTGGTATGATGCCATAGATCTTTTGTTGATGAGTACTGTTAGATTCATAAGATTAGTTCTACCTTACATGAAAAAACAGAAGTGGGGACGAATAATCAATCTGACATCTGTGTCTGTTAAACAACCAATCGATAACTTAATACTCTCAAATTCGATCAGATTGGCCATAATAGGTATGGCCAAAACTCTAGCCAATCAACTTGCTAAGGACAACATAACAATCAACAATGTTTGCCCAGGGCCTATTCTTACTCAAAGAATGGAAAATCTTGCGCGTGCAAGAGCAGAAAGGGAGGGTATTACAATCGAGGAAGCATTATCAAACTGGATCAACGCTATATCCATGAGACGAATGGGAAAACCAGAAGAGGTGGCCGCACTAGTAGTATTCTTAGCTTCAGAAAGGGCTAGCTTTATTACGGGGACAACAATACAAGTTGATGGCGGATATGTAAAAGCCATCATGTAACGACATTTACTAACAAATAAGAAACATTTTTACTTTTCTTCATCTGTTTTTTCTTTAATTTTGTCAATACCCGTAGGTGGTCCAGGACTATGAAACGGTGGGCTTATTATTAATTCATGACCTTCTAGTATTGCTCGAATTATTTTCTTTCTAGCACTTTGAAGGAGACGCCATACAGTTCCCCTTGAGATATTCATTCTCTTTCCAGCTTCCTCTTGAGTCAAATCTTCAAAATCTACGAGCCTTAATGCTTCTAATTCATCTGGTTGTAGAATAATAGGAGGGGGTGTGGCCAATTGTTCTAACCATGGTGGTGTAGGAACATTTAGAGGAACTGGGATAAATCTATAAACAGGAGGAATTACACTAATCCATCTCATCTTTGGTGGACGCCCACGCCATCCTCTTCTTCTCGGACCCCACAATTTAACCCACCACATACAATCCCTAAAATAAATTATTTAGCTCTGATTATTTTGCTAACTTTGTTAATTGTATTTTCCTATCATCTTTTATTGTATTTAAAATTAATTTTGTATTTGTTCTTTCAACATATTCCATTTTCTGTAACTTTTTAACGAAATTATCTAAATCTTTTCTTGTTTTAAAAATCGCAAGAATTGCAACATCAAACTCACCAGTAATATCATATACTGCAAGCACATTTGGGTGTGCTGCAATTTCTTTCTCTACCTCAAATAGCTTACCCTTTGATACCCTGACATCTATTAATACTGGAAAATCAAACCCCAACTTTGTATAATCAACAATTGCAGTATATCCCTTAATTATGCCAAGCTTCTCTAACTTTTTAACTCTAGAAATTAAGGAGGTTACGCTTATATTTAATGCCTTTGATATTTTTCTAAAGGAGTCTCTGGCATCTTGCTGTAAATATGCTAAGATCATTAGATCTTTTTCATCAATCTTTTCTTCCAATAACATTTGTCTAAAAACACCTCAAATTGTTTTCACTTTTTAATACATTGTCATCTTATTTAATATATTTTTTGACATTTGTTCCTAAAAATAATAAAATAATTTAAATTTATTTTTAATAATTGCAATATCAGTTACAATTATTTCGGTGTTAAGTATGGGACATAAAAAATCTACTATTGAGGAACTAAAGGAATTAAATGTTAAGTGGATACATTTGTGGATCACAGACATTCACGGGCATATAAGAAATATCTCGTTTTCTGTTGACACCCTTAGTGATGATGATTTAGAAACAGGGTTTGGATTTGATGGATCATCCATCCCTGGCTACAAAACGATTGAAGATTCGGATATGATCGCTAAGCCAGATGTATCCACGTTAAAAGTTCTTCCCTGGACCAATTTTGCACATAAATCCGCTATTTTCATCACTGATATATATGAAGGGTTTGTTAATAAAAGATTTGAAGGAGATCCGAGATATGTTGCTCAAAGAACACTCGAAATGGTCAAGAAAGAGGGATTTTCAAAAGTAATAATGTCTCCAGAAGTTGAATTCTTTGTTTTTGATAAAGTTACATCGCCAGAACTTAGATTAGACCCTATGACACCAGAAGGTATATATATAAAGCTAGAAAGTAGAGAAACAAGTCTAGAATCTGGTTATTACATAAGACTTAAAGATGGATATTTCCAGCATCCTCCCTTGGATAAAACACATGAATTCAGGATGGATTTTGCAAACACTTTATTGGAGATGGGTATTAGAGCTTCGAAAACTCATCATGAAGTTGCAACTGCAGGGCAAGTCGAAATAATTATAGGAGCAGCAGATTTGGTTACAACAGCTGATAATATTCAAGTCTATAAGTATGTTGCTAGAAACATTGCACATAAGCACGGTTTAGTTGCTACATTCATGCCAAAACCATTAGCGCATGATAACGGTAGTGGAATGCATGTGCACCAAAGTTTATGGAAAGATAATGAAAATGCATTTTACGACCCAAATGATAAATATGCCGAACTTAGCCAAATAGCTAGGTATTACATTGGAGGGATATTGGATCATGCAGAAGCTTTAACTGCAATTGTTGCACCTACTGTGAACTCTTATAAGCGCTTAACTCCTGGATTTGAAGCACCAGTTTATATTTGCTGGGGAAGAAAAAATAGATCCGCATTAATCAGAGTTCCATTATATAAGGGTGGCCCAATTGGTAGAAAATTAAGACGTATTGAAGTACGATTCCCAGATCCTTCCTCAAATCCATATCTAACACTATCAGTCATTGTAGCAGCGGGATTGGATGGTATAAAAAGGAAAATAGATCCAGGTGATCCAGTGGATGAAGATGTATATCATTTATCCCCTCAAAATCTCAAAGAATACAATATTAGGCAACTACCTGGAACCTTAATCGAGGCTGTTGAGGCTTTAGAAAGTGACGAAGTACTCCAACGCACACTAGGATCACATATATTCGACCAGTTCATTGAGATTAAGAAAAAAGAATGGAGAGATTATCTCAATTACATTACACCGTGGGAATACTTACATTACTTTAACCTATAACTGTTTACTATTTTTTACTAAATTGATAATTTCTCTTTTTCTTGCTTTTCTGGTTCATAGACCAAAGTTATGAAAAGAATTAGGCTTATAAGACCTATAAACGCACTAATCCAAAATGATATTGCAACGCCTGGGACTATATAACCTAAAATGTTAAATTCCCATTTCATAGCAATTTGATATATAGCACCACCGATTGGTGCAAAGGCTGCACCAAAATTGAACAGCGACTGAACAGTTCCAAATACCTTTCCTCTTAATTTTTTAGGTACCAAATCTGCTTGTAATGCACGATATGCAGGAGATACGATGTTAAAAGCCGCAGCTCTTAAAGAGTATATTGCAAGTAATTCCTCATATGTCTTTGAAAAGGGTAAAAGCAGAGTAGCCACTCTTGTTCCTAACTGTCCAACTATAACTACTTTTTTCCGACCAATTTTATCAGATATTATTCCCGCTGGGCAGTTAGCCAAGAATCCGACAATACTTGATAATGTTGCTAACATCCCAGTAGCAGCAGGATCAGATGTTATATAATGAATAACAAAGACCATGGATATCGGAGCCACCAAACCCATTGCAACTCCATTTGCAAATCCCATTACATAAAGTACCTTGATGGACTTAGATATGTGCTTTGGAATTTTTATGGTTTCTTTATTCTCCCCTAATATTAATGTTATTATACTAAATTTCCAGTTTGCAGATTTAAACGACGTAGTAGTTTCTACAGTAAAAATGCTTATAATCATTCCTACTAAAGCATTAGCAGTCATCACATAAAATGGAAAAGTGAGCGCATCAAAAACATTCATACCTAAAACGTGAGCAGCAAATTTATACAAATACGCACCAAAGAGGGGGCCTGCGAAGAAACTTACATTAGATGTTGTCATATAGTATCCCATGTATTTTCCTCGCTCACTCCAATGTACGGAGTCTGTAAGCATAGCCTCGGAAACGGGCCATACCATCGCAGATGCTGCACCTTGTATCCCTCTAACAATAAGGATATCAATCCAGCTTCTTGATAGGATATATCCGTAGGATAGGATTGTGTAAAGTAATAAACCGGTGAATATTATCTTCTTCCTACCAATATGGTCACTCAAATTACCAAAATATCTTGCTAGGAATGCCCTAGTAAGCATAAATATGGACGTTAATATAGTTATTTGGATGGCTAGTTCTCCTACGTTAGGAATAGTGCCCAAATTTTCAGGAAGATCTGTCAACTCTCCTTCATAGTATAGTAGTAAAAATGGGAGCAGAGGCATTATAGTTCCAAATCCTAGATTAACTATGAATGCTATTATGCACAGTAGGTATACATTCCTTTTCATATAGGTCACCGGATTTATTGAAGAGATTGTGCTATTTTGCACACAAGCGTAACAATTTTCAATTGATTAGTTTATTTAATGTTATTATTACGGTAAGCTAACTGAATGTGTATCAGAGTCTTTAAAGCTTCTTCGTATGCATTTTCTGTTTTCGACCATAGTGAAAATTGATGCTTATCGAAACTACTAGTGCTCCGAGAAGAACCATCATTCTCAGAAGGTTCATCAAGTAGTTCAATAAGTAAGCTATTGTTATACCTATAAATATTATTGGAATTATGCTAATGATTAGATTATTCTTTATGATTCCTCTTTTTTGGAGATTAATCACGCTAAGATTAACAGCCATAAAGATCATCATGAAGAACAAGCTGGCGAGAGAAGCCACATCTTCAAGAAAACCTATAACCACCAATATTGCTGATGCTAGGGAAGTGAACAATATCGAAAAGTGTGGCGTTTTTCTTTTAGAGTGAATATTATTCAATATTGATGGTGCTAAGCCATCGCGAGAAATGGCATACATTATTCGGGATGCTCCATATAAACTAGCGTTTAGAGCGCTAGCCGTCGCTAGCACACTACCAACCCCCATTAATATTTCACCAATGACTCCTAAAAACTTCTTTGCAGCAATTATAAGAGGCCCTTCACTTTCAGAAAATAGTGTTGGATCGACAACCATAACGGATACCATTGCAGTAAATATGTATATTAATGAAACTATTATTATACTTACATGGATTGCAATACCTATGTTTTTCTCAGGATTTTCAATTTCTTCGGCACTCGCAGCTATAAGCTCAAATCCCTCATATGCGACAAAAATTAAAGCACTACCCATTATAATGTTCCTAGTTAGGTCAAATACTGAGGATACCCCATTAGGATAGCTAAAATTAAAATTAAGAAACTTTACAATACCGATGTAAGATAATCCAAAGATTATAAAGATCAATAAAATTAGAACCTTGCCAGCAACTATTATATTTTCCACAAATCCCGTTTCCTTAACTCCCCTAATATTAATTGTAGTAAATAAGACAATCAATAATAATCCCAAAGTTTTCCAATCAATACCCAAAAAATAGCTGGTATATAATCCAAATGTAACTGCATATAATGCAGAAGCAGCAACATATCCGAACCATAATATCCAACCAGCTACTCCTCCAAGAATTTTTCCAAAGCTTTGAGTTATGTAGGTATAACTTGCTCCACTGCTCGGATATTTTCTTGCAAGAAGAGAATAGTTATAGCCAGTAAAAATAGCAGCTACTGTACAAAAAAACAAGCTTGCAAAAACGTAAGAACCAGTTAAACCAACAACTAAGCCGATAACAGAGAAGATTCCACCACCGATCATGCCACCAATACCAATTGCGATAGCCTCCTTTAACTTAAGGTTTCTTGCAAGAGTGTCTCTCCTCAATTTAACCACCACCCAACGATATTAGTGAAATATTTATTTCATATAGGAATAATAAATATATTATTACGTGAATTTTCTCTAAAACACTGTTGAAAATCTAGAGATTACACTTATAAAATTTTTGAAAATAACAGTACTTCCGCACTATTTTCGAAATGAGTACGCTCCCTAGACACCAAGATCCGCCTCAGTCCTCCATGAATTTTCAAAATTCCCCAATAAAAATATTCCGCGCACACACCAAAAAGTCATGTGAAAGCATCGTACGCATCAAATATTAGAATAACCAGTAGACATCGCAATCACAAGTCATATTGCTATCATCACCGGCGGCGGCCAGCTCTCACGCTCACACTTGTACGGGATACCACTAATAGTAATAACCTCAGTAACCTCAAACTCGACAACTCCCTCCCAAACCAGCACAAAAACGTAAATTTGATTTTCATCTGCTCCGAATATCGATCATTTGATAAGACGATTGCCACGAAAACATCAATATCACAAGAACTTGTGTAGCATGCAAATTTAAAGGAGTATTGGGAAGTCTGTTATGGATTTAAAGAGTTTTTCGAAAGAATGTATAATTATGGTTTTTGAGAAAATCATAGGATTGAAAATATTTGAGAAATGAAATTACCACAGAAGAAAATCTAATTTTTCAAAAATATTTTTAATTAAGATTTGTTTTTAATTAAGAATTGAGAATTGCCTTTCAAAATATTAAATACTTTGTGAGTATTGAGGTAAACAGCTTATCCAAATGTGGTGGCAATAAAATACTGAAAGATAATGTACTGCAATGTGGGTTGTGGGGTTACCCTGAACAGAGTCAAGACCAATCACTTGCTCCCTATGAACTCAGAGGGAGCTGAGGTTAATGAGACCAAGGTGAATGTTCGCTCACCAATACGGATATTCACTGAACCAATTAGATGGTGGTATGTAGATGCTGACTTTAAAAATTGCTTTCAGGAATATGAGAAGGAGGAAAATAAGAACAACAATAGCACTTATTGGTGTCATAACCGCATCAGCTCTTTTTGTTGGCGTTAATTCAACAGTTGATATACTAACATATGAATTGGTTCAGAGTTTTACAGACTTTTTAGGCGATTTTGATATTATGATATATGGTACTAGTTCAAATGCTTTTTTTGACCCAGAAAATATTACAAGTAAAGTATTAGAAGTAGATGCTGTAGATGTTGCTATACCGAGGTTAATATTTCGAGGAATAGCTACTAGTGAGGAGAATAAAACCACAGGATTACTTTTGGTCGGAATATATCCAGAACTTGATGATAGAATAGGAAGTTTTGAGGTTATCCAAGGAGAAATAAGCTTTGCTGAGAACGAGACTATTTTGTTATCAGATATAGCTAAATTTCTCAATGTTCAAGTAGGTGAGTTACTAAATGTAACAACATATAATTTCATTAATAAGACATTTAAGATTACTCAACTCAAAATAGTTGGTATAGTAGACCAAGAGGGGAAATTGCCATTAAATATGAAAAATGTAATCTTTATGAGTAAAGCTACATTACAAAAAATGTTAGGATTATATGATAACCAGAGTGCAAATTTTGTTTTTGTTCAGTTAAAGGAAGACGTTTTTGATTATAATGATATTGAAGGGACAATAAACAAACTTGTAAGCATAGGAAGTGAAATACAGCTTAAAATAGGTCTTGATTATAATGTAGTACTCGTAAAGGGTAGGGTGCTTGAAAGGGTTTCAGCTTCATTGGAATCACAGAGGATAATGCTAAATATTTTTGTTTTCATTACCGTGCTTATGGCTGGTGTTTTAATAGTATCAACAATGTTAATGAATGTAAATGAGAGAATAAGGGAATTTGGAATTTTGAGATCTTTAGGGTTTGCAAGATATCAGATATTTCTTATTGTTCTAACCGAATCTATAATAATAGGGCTTGTTGGATCAGTAATTGGGTTATATGTAGGAATTATTTTGGGCTCAAAAATAATTACACCTATAGTTGTAGCTCGATTGACACAAGACACAACAGAAATTATCACTATATCAATAAATCCCATCACATTAGAGTATGGATTTTTAATAGGCTTCTTAGTTTGTATTGGAGCAGGATTATTTCCAGCATATTATATTTATAATTTGACTCCTATTGAAGCTCTTTCAGCATCAGCTAGAAAAACAATACTTGTGGAAAAGCATTTAAAGAAGCTAAGTCCGGAAAGAGTTAGCTGGTCGTTGTTTTGGTCTGGTTTATTTATTTTTGCTACTATGAGTTTAATGGTCGTACTCTTTCCGCTCATTAGGTTTTATTTTGGGCAGAGTATTATTACTCTGGTTACATTTCTCTCACTAGGATTGTTATTGGTTGGCATAACAGTAATGTTCACCGCGATATTACCTGTTGTTGTGAGGTTATTAGCAAGGTTATTCTCAATATTCGCTAAGATCGAAGGTTCACTTGCTGCAAGAAATCTAATCAAATATAAAAGGAGAACTACACTGACATTCTTCATGCTTACAACAAGTATCGCATTTATTTTTATGATAGGTTCACTAACACAGAGCTATGCTATTAATGCTCAAATGGCAATTAGATACGAAACAGGTTCTGACATAGTTATATACTTAAACGAACCAGTTCCGGAGAGCATAATATCAAACATAACAGCAATCTCTGGAGTAAAAGCAGCTACACCTATAACGGCACCATTAACAGTAAAGGTTGGAGATTTGATCTTATGGAAGCAATATACAATTAAAGTCTACGGTATAAATGCAACAACATTTATGAGTGCAGTTTATGCAGAAGATGCAATAATAGATTGGCCAAAATCGGAGAATCCATTCATGGCCCTTACTCAAAATAATGAGTCCATAGCGATTGCAACTGGATTGGCTCAAGCATTAAAACTATCTGAAATGGATACTATTAGAGTGGAAATCTATGGAAAAAGCAAATTAATGAATGTAAGTATGTTGATATCCGCTCTACCAGCATTTTCATTTACAAAATTCGAACAAAAAGCAGCAAGAAGCGAAGCTTTAATTTCTTTAGAAACTTACAAAAATCTGACTAGAGGCATTTTAACATACGAAAGAATTCTTGTAAGAGTAAAAGAGGGGTTCAATGTAGAAAGTATAGCTAATTCTATTAATAATTTAATAGGCACCGATTATGATATTCAAGTAATTACCACTCAAGAACTTATTGAGATGGCACAGGAAAGTTATTCACAAGTGTTACAACTTTTTATGACACTTTTATCCTTTGGAATAATAATCTCGGTTTTAGGTCATGTAACTTCTCTTTTAACTACGGTAAGAGAAAGAATATGGGAAATTGGAATTTTCAGAAGTATTGGTGTAAGCAAGGAACAGGTAATTCTAATTTTTATAGTAGAAGCTATCATTCTATCAATAGCGGGATACATTTGCGGGCTCTTAAGCAGCCTTATTGTAGTCACTGAAATTACATATACAAATAATCTAATGAGTGACATCCCCCTAGTTCTGACAATCCCTATAGATTTAGCTTCAGTAATATTTGCTCTTGTAATAGGAGTTTCCGCGATAGCATCATATATATTTACTAAAAAGCCTATAAGTATTAATATAGTAGATGCTTTAAGATACGGGTTGAGGGAATGAGAATGGAAAAACAAGAATCTGTCAGAACTGAAGAACTCGTAAAGATTTACAGATTAGGAAAGGTTGAAATACAAGCATTGAGAGGCGTTTCAATATCATGCATTAGAGGCGAAGTGGTTGCTGTAGTTGGACCTTCTGGAAGTGGAAAAACAACACTCTTAAATCTCATTGGAACCTTAGATAAACCCACTAGTGGAAGGGTATTTATTGATGGTCAAGAGGTTACTAAACTCCCTGAAAAAGAACTAACAAAGTTAAGAAGAAAGAAAATTGGTTTTGTATTTCAGTTTTTTAATTTGATTCCAGTTTTAACAGCATTTGAAAATGTGGAATTGCCATTATTAATTGCAGGGGTGCCCAAAGAAGAGCGAGAGAAACGAGCTAGGGAATTGCTTGAGCTAGTAGGATTAGCAGATAGAATGAACCACAAGCCAGATGAACTGAGTGGTGGAGAGCAACAACGAGTTGCTATTGCAAGAGCACTAGCAAATAAGCCAAGTTTATTATTGGCTGATGAACCAACAGGAGATTTAGACAGCGAAACTGGAATGAAGGTTGTTACGCTCATGAGAGATATGGTTAAGCATGAGCATGCAACAGCAATTATGGTAACTCATGATATGGAAGTTGCTAAGATCGCTGATAGAATCTTAAAGATGAGAGATGGAAAAATCGTTGGAGAAGAAAAAATGACGAATTAACGACGTTCTATTTTTATTTGATCTCATTACTTTTTTTTATAAATGCAACAAGCACTTTCACCCCTTAAATATTCAAAATTAGTGAGAAAAATGCAAGGCGCGTGATAATTTATTAAAAATGGCTTAAGTAGCATCAAGCATTAAATTTTTCTTAATTACTATGACCATGAGTACTGACCCAAGAATTGTGACAACCGAAGGACGCATTGCTATTTTAAAGCGTTTATTTGATAGATAAAAAACTCGTTTACCAGCTTGAGGAGGAGATCATAGACCTTATGATAGCTCGTTTAAAGAGACTTGAATATGCCGGAGTTAGACTTGAATAGCCGTTAAGAAAAATGTATCCTCATTAAAGTGTGCTCTTAAAGAAATTAAAAAAGGATGATGACTGAAATAATTAATTAGATAAAAATAAAAGTTTCATGCTGATTTTAATATTTTAGTTGAAAAACTGGCTTCTAGGTGTTTGAATTGAGATCTCTATCAAGGAATGCTATTAATATTCCAGAGAGTGGAACTTTAAAAATTTTAGAGATTTCTAAAAATATGGAGCGAAAAGGTATTAATGTTATACATCTTGATGTTGGAGAGCCTATGTTTGACACGCCGAATGAAATAAAGAAAGCAGCTATAGATGCTTTAAACAAAGGACTCACGAAATATACGCCTAGCAAGGGAATCTATGAATTACGCAAAGCAATATTGGATACGTATAACCAAAAGTACAAGCTTTCCTTGAATCCAAATAAGAATATCATCATAACGCCTGGTGCGAAGTTCTCTGTATTTTCTGCTTTACTTTCTATAGTTTCCGAAGGAGATGAAGTTGTAATTCTGACACCTACTTGGGTCTCGTATTGGGCACCCATTAAGTACATAGGTGGGAAAATAGTAGAAGTGGATGTAATGAATGAAAATTCTGACTATGAAGAAAAATTAAAGAGTTTTATTAGCAAAAAAACAAAGGTGCTTATTGTTAATACACCAAATAATCCAACTGGTAAAGTATTGGAAAAACATGAACTCAAAATAATACGTGACCTCAGTGAGGATTACGATTTCTACATACTTGTAGATGAAATTTACAGTTTCCTTACATACGAGTCGGAGTTTCATAGCATTCTTGAATTTAATGATATCCTGGATAGAGTAGTGATTATCGATGGGTTTTCTAAGAAATATGCAATGACTGGGTGGCGGCTTGGTTATGCCATAGGTCCTCAAGAGATAATCAACTTAATGAATAAAATTCAGCAAGCTGCCACAACATCACCTGCAAGTTTTGTTCAATATGCAGCTTTAGTAGTATTTGAATATAGAGAGAAAATAAATAGAAAAATCAACCTCATGAAAGAAACCTTTAAAGAGAATAGGGACTTGGCAGTGAAGTTATTGTCAGAAATAGACAATATTTCATTTAATATTCCGCAAGGAGCGTTCTATATATTTCCAGATATATCAAGATACTATAAGGATTCTAAAAAATTTACAATTGATTTACTTGAGAAAAAACATGTGAGTGTAACTCCCGGTGTAGCTTTCGGAAGAGGAGGAGAAGGGCATATTAGAATAAGTTTTTCTGCCTCACGTGAGGCCCTCACTAAAGGTATTTCTCTTATTAAAGAATTCTTAGTAGGTGGAAAGTAAGTATTAACTAATTATTTTTTCTTTCTTTCTAATAATTTTATTATCTTATCCAACTTCTCATTTAAATCCTTAAGACTACGATGCAAATCTGTCCAAAAAAGATACGTTCTAATGTACCTTTGAAGAAGCGAAAATTTCATAGATTTTTCCGGGAGTATCCCTTTTTTCTTTAAGGTACTAATAAATCTACCAAAATCCTTATTCGTCATTTTTGTTTTATTCAAAAATTCTTGAATATCCTTACTTTTTGATAACGTTATCAGAAATTCCAACTCATTTTCATCCAATTCTGCAGGATAAATTGGACCAAATCCATATTCATTTAATACGTCAGTCATTATGCCTCTAACTACAATTTCCAATTCTGTTGGATCCAGTAAGATAAAGAAATCACTCATCTGAAGCACTTTAACGCCCAAGCTTTCAGCTATTTTTTTAGCGGCTTCATTTGAAAATCCTCGTCCTATGATTAAAGGTTTCATTTTCAATATTTGTGCATTAGCATACGAATTTCTTATGGTGCTTACATCTATATCTCCTGCCTTTACCTCAACAACATATTTTTCTCCTTCAGGACTTTCAGCTATATAATCCACTTCAGCTATTTCTACCTCATCCACCTTAAAACGCTCACTTGTTTTGATTATTTTAAATCCCATCTTTTCAAGGATATATCTTGCAATTCTCTCCGCCGATATACCTTTAATCTTAGACATTTACACTCACTACCAAGTATAATACTTATTGATTACTTATATGTTCATTAATGAACTTTTCAATTTCTTGATAGAGTATATGTCGTTCCTTATCCAAGGTTACAACGTGATGTGACTTCTCAAGCCAAAATATTCTTTTATCAGCCGAAGATATGTTATTATAAATTAATTCAGCATTATAGGGTGCAACTAACTCATCCGATCTACTATGGATTATTAAAGTTGGTGCAGATATTTTATGCAAGTTTTTTCTTACTACTTTTAGTAATTTTAATAGCTCATGTAAAGCAGATAAAGGAACAACATCATATGAGAAATGCTTAAGCTCATACTCTTCTTTTGCTTCTTTAACTGCAGTTTCCTTGGTTATAAACTTCTTAAAGTGTTTAAGCAAAGGCAAAAATGTCAGTTTCCAATTCTTAATTTCAACTGGTGCAGCCATCGGAATTAAACCAGAAACATCAGTATATTTCTCCCCGAGATATAATGTAAGTACACCACCCATAGAGAGACCACATACAAAAACATTTTTAATACCCATATCTTGCAATTCTTTATATCCATTTTCTACAGCATTTGCCCAATCTTGCCACTTTTTAGTATTCATATCATCTGGAGATGTGCAGTGCCCCGGTAAAAGGATACAGTTAACAGTAAACCCCCTATCAGCTAGGTATTCTCCTAACGGTTTCATTTCACCCGGCGATCCAGAAAAACCATGAATAAGTAGGATACCCACGCTGTCAGATTTTTTAAGAAGAAATGGTTCGCAACTTTTTTCTATTATATTCATGTCGCTCACCGTGAATATCGTATGTTTTACAGCTTTTAGGCAGTTTACAGTGTAATATATTATAATAGGTTTTAATATTTTTACTACATATCTTGGTATCTTAATTATTTACTTAAACGAAATAAAAATAGAAAATTGAAAAAATATGTAAATTTCATATTACGTAACTGTAAGAATAATATCCTTGATCTTTTCTCTATCTTTAACAAGATCTTTTACTTTATCTTGTTCTTCTCTAATAGACCATATACTTATAGCCCACTTTAACTTATCATCTATAAATTTAATATCATCAATGAAGTTTGACAGATCAATCTTTATTGAACTACTTGAAACTATATTTGAAATCACATCAGTCAATCTGATTTTTGTGAGAGTTGTAATTTCTGGGTTATGTATACCATAATTATATATTGATATTGCTTTATTTAAGTACTCTGCAGTCTCATCTTTATCATCCAAACATTTAATTATTTCATTTATTATTTCTAGCTGTTCTATCAGTAGTAATTCGCATATCTTTCCTTCATCAAGAAGAGCCATGTAAAGTTTATCATAATATGAAACTAGATTTTTAAGATATTCGATTCTTTTAGCCTCATCCTCAATTAGACTTTTTACAATGCCGCTAAGACCTCTTAGCAGACTTATTGCTAATTCAAATGAAACTCCCTTTGCCATAAATTCTTCAAGCGTTGATGCATCGATATTTAAAAGTATATTAAAGAGCTCTCTAAGATAGCCCCATATCTTACTTCTTGCTTTATAATTAAGTGCAAACATGTTAAACAATCTTATTGAATGAAGAACTTGGTATATTTTTGGGAAGCCCTTTAAATTTTTAGTAGTTTCTATGAAGATTTCCAACATTGCAGAGAATTCATCATCCAGCGTAGTTTGATATCTTTGAACTTTTTCTTTACTAATGAAATATTGGTATTTCAAATAGTATAACTCTGATATCAAGTAAAAGAATGAAAAGAGATCATTTAGAATTACTTTTGGCTTTCTTTCAAGATCCTTCTTCAAGTCCATCCATAAAAGTAATGCCATATTTATATTCTCTTCAATATCATTTATACCAAGGCTCTTATTTCCACTAGCAATTGTTATAGCGTTAACATAATCAACAAGAGATCTTAAGTATTCCAAAGATGATAAATGGACCTCATATGGCTGTAATTTAGTAGCTGGCAGAAGTCTTGTAGTTTTTATATAATTCTTTCTGCTATCGTAAAATCGTTTTCTAGCATCAAGTAATGTCTTTCGAAATTCGTTCCATTGGACGATTTTATATTTAATTTTTTCAAATCTATCGTTATTAATCACACCAAGTGTCCAGATATATGGAAGTCTTTCTCTATCCGCAGAAAGGAAACTAATAAATTTATTAGCAAGATTAATGTAGAAAGAGTCTAGAGGAAAAGTCACATTTATAAAAGCATCTCTAATATTTGTTTGTATAGCTTCGCTCTCAAGAATATTTATAATTTTATTTTCTAATTCTTCTATCTTGTCATGCAGCTCCTCTGGATTTAGCAAATCGGGGTAATGTAAAGTTGCAAGTAACGTTATAAGATATTCTTTCATTACCTGCGTTACTTTATCATTTGCAATAACTTCTCCAGTTAATAGGTTAAGAATTTCTTTCTTATCTATCAACTCCTCTTGATCAGTAAATCCTAACAAACTGGCTACAATCCAAGCTTTTATGTATATAAGTTTAAAAATGTCTCCCCTGTCAGTATCCTCAAAATACATTTTAGCTTTTCGTAGAACCTCGCGAATATTTCCATTAAAGAATTCTTCATTTACATCTTCCAACGGATCTAAAATAGGTCCTTCATTAAAACCTTCGGTACTATAATTACCATGATTATTAATATCAGTTTTTTTATTTATTTCGGTAACCTCCTCAATTTCAGCTTTTTGATATGGAGGGATTTTATCTTTTATGATCTCAAATATTTTCTTCGCGATATCATAAATTTCTCTCAGAGAGAATTGGGGTTTGGTAGTTATATGCTCTTCCAAAATCGATACTAATTTTTCAAAATCTTCCTTTTTTGCATCTTCAAGACTTTTTTCTCGCTCGATTTTATTTAAGAATACTGTAATTAGGGCAGTTAAAAAACTTATTAATGTTTTAGTTCGTATGTCATCTTTATCATTAACAAAAATTATATTATATTTCCCTCTACGGATTGGATAATAAGTTACATAATACTTATCAAACTCAACACGCTTTATTTCTTCTGAAAAAACATCTCTTGAAAAATTTATATAAGAAAACAAGAGTCCCCTTGCTAAATTAGTTATTCTATCATTTACAAAGATTTTATCACTAATATTTTTCTCGAAGATAATATGCCCAGTATCTTTCATAATAAAGACCGAATGTAACATAAATCAACACCGAAGAGCTCTTATTGCGTCCCCCTTGAAATTTATATTATAATAATTAATTATTGATTGTTTGTTAATTATTATTATACTTTACTTTTACTTTTTATATTGCACTGCTACCTCAACCAATAAATAATCTTGATAATTGGATATTTAAGTTTTCAAAGATATACAATTTCTTCTTCCTCTTTCCTATTAAAAAATATTACTTCCCTTACCATGACGCTCAAAATTTATTGTACTTAGTCGTAGGTTGCCTTTATATAATCTTTTATAACATAATCTGTTTTTCCTAAAATAGGAGCTTTGATTGCTACTATTAAGTATTTATAGCTAAGTTTGAGATAACCTTCTTTTTCAAATCTTCGTGCAGAGGAATAAATAACTAATTTTTTGTCAAATACAAGTTTCCCGTACTTTCTTAACCTTCTTGAGATTTCAGTATCAGCCGCCATTCCTAATTCTAAATATCCACCAACTTTAAAGAATGCATCTCTTCTTATTGCTGAATTATTCCCAAGGGTAAATACTATCTTATTATTGGTGATAGTAGCAATTATTCTGAGTAAGATATTATAAGAAAAAGCAAAATATAACTTTGCTTTTAATGTCTGTTCTATAGGAAACACAGGGCCCGTAGCTGCAATAATTTGCGGATCTTTGTTAAAAATATAAACTATTCTTTCAAGCCAGTTTGGAGGAGGTATCGTATCAGCATCGGTCATTACTAGTATTTTCCCTTTTGCTATAAGAGCGCCTTCATTTCTAGCACCATCAGCTCCTAAGCTGTCGCCTTGCAGCATTGCAATATCTGCATATTTCTTTGCGATTTTAAATGTCTTATCAGTACTATGACCATCCACAACTATAATTTCGTACATATCCCTCGGTATTGTTTGTCTCTTTAGAGCACAAAGTAACCTATAGATATTTTTTTCTTCATTGTACGTAGGTATTATGACAGAAAGCAAAACCATAGTATTCACCATATTATGGGTTTTAGAGATATATGTCATACTACTTTTACAACTATTAGCAAAAAGTATCAATATTGCAGATCAATCTCGGATGCTCAATATTTTTATTTTCCACAAAAAAGGATAAATTTTTTATTCTTATTTTTAACATAATTTTCTGTATATGCGTAAAACTTCGTTTTCAACATTACTGAGGTGCATAGTTTGGTTAAAGAAAAATCAGCAGAAAGAGAAATACAAACATTGATTGATTTTCCTCCAATTCATATGTATCTTGTTAAGGAAAAAGGAAGGACCCTATGCTATACGGAGATTCGATCAGCTGAATGCAATGAGTTATACGAAAAAATTATCACCATAAAAGAAGAAATCACCAAGCTAAACAAATCATCAATTGCGATACCTGAGGTAACTATAGATAACAACAATGTTTTAACTCTCAGATATGATATCCCGCCAGGTTATTTTCCATTAACAAATTTAGATGATAAACAACAAAATAGTTTATTAAATATTTTTGACATGACAATTCAAGTTCTTGACTGTCTACGAGAAGCCCATAAAATAGGTCTCTATCATGGTTTTTTAATTAAAGAAAACATTTTCGTCTCAATTAATAATTCAAGAGTTAGAGTTATTATCTTGAATTTTGGAATTATTCAAAATATAATTCATAAGTTAAGTATAGATTGGCTAAAGCAGATAATTCCCGCGAAACTAATAAAGACAAATTTGTTCGATACGAATAAAGATTCTCAAATAAATTTCGATATTATTGATTCGATTGAGATGATTAATTTACTCCTTTCCTTACTTTTTTCGGACAAGGATTTACCAATAGATAAAGAAGAATGTGCCAACTACGATATTCCCCTGCTCATATGTGATATTCTTAGTAACCTAGAAGATCCAGCAAAAATAAATTTAGATATTCTGTATAATAGAATTGCCGAGTTAAGAAGGCATATTGGATTATTTAAATCTCTTTCAAGACATATTAGAAATATAAATCGACTAATTTTGGTAGGCGACTTTGAAAAGGCAAATAGAGAAATTAATAAATTAAAGAGAACCAAAATGGGTCTTCTGGTATCATATATTTTAGAAGCGGAGATTTTTTCCGTAAGAGGAGGACATGGAAGAGCTCAAGAACTTTATATGAAGGCCATAAACCAAAGTCCAGATGGAGTTTATATCTACTCGCAACAGTATCTTCTTGATAATAAAGATGTAAAAGTAAACTTAGCATTAGCATTTTTTAAGAGTAGAAAGTACGAATATGCTGTTATATATCTTAATAGGCTATTGAGGGATTATCCTACGTTTGCACCTGGCTGGCGAATTCTTGGACTTTCATATCACTATTTGAAGGAATATGATAAGGCGATAGAATCATTTAAGAAGGCACTAGAAGTTCATCCAACATTTTCGCAAGCATTAGTTAATTTGGGTATTACATATTATCAAATTGGCGAATTAAGTCGTGCGGAGGATGCTCTTAAGCGTGCGGTTTCATTTAATCCCGAACTAACAAATGCTTGGAACTATCTAGGTTTAATAATGTATGAACAAAGGAAATATGACGAAGCGATTAAATTTTTGAAAAAGGCAATTGAAATAGATCCCAACTTTTATAATGCGTGGAGAAATTTGGGTTTATCGTATTATGCTATAGGCGACTATGAGAATGCTATTAAAGCTTTTAAAGAGGCTATTACTGCTAATCCAAATTTCGCTGCGGCATGGAATAGTTTAGGCAGAACATATCACCAGATGAAAAACTATGTTGAAGCTATCAAGTGCTATAAAAAGGCATTAGAGATAGATCCTAATTTTGATCACGTCTGGAGAAACTTAGCACTTTCATATTACTATCTTAGAAGGTATCAAGATGCTATCGATGCTCTCAATAAGGCAATTTCAATAAATCCAAGATTTCTTGAGGGATATATAAGTCTCATAAAAACATATATCAAGGTAAAACTGTATGACCGAGCGATAAAAGTTATAAAGAAGGCTTTTGAGATAGCTCCTGATTCCCCGTTGTTGTGGTATAACTTAGGAATAGCTTATATAGGATTAAAGAAATATGATGAGGCCCTTTATGCTTTAGAAAAAGCATATTCTCTTAATCCAAAAATGCCTCAAATTCTTGTATCTCTTGGCAAATTATTCTTAGATACAAACAAGTTCGAAAAAGCTGAAGAATATTTCATTAAAGCTCTCGAGATGAACGAATCACTCTCGTATGCATATGTAGGTCTAGGAATACTCCAGTATATTCGGAAAAATAATAAATCAGCAATAGACTTCTTTAAGAAGGCATTAGAATCAAAGCCTGATAATGTTGTAGCACTAAGAATGTTAGGTCTAACTTATTATAGAGAACGAGAGTACGAAAAGGGAATTGAGGCCCTATCAAAGGCTGCTCAACTCTCGCCAAATAATAAAAAAATATGGTTCAGTCTTGGTAAAACGTACTATAAAAATAAACAACATGAGCAGGCAATTCGCTGCTTAAAGAGAGCGTTAAAGATAGATTCCATGTTTAAGATTGCGTGGAACACCCTTGGTTTATGCTATTATCGAATTCAAAAATATGATTTAGCAGTAGAAAGCATAAAAAGAGCACTAGAGATAGATCCCAACTTCATATATTCATGGTACAGTCTTGGAAGGACTTATTATAAGATGGAAAAGTTTCAGATGGCAATTGATTGTTTTAATAAGGTACTAGAGTTAAATCCCGAATTTAAGA
This sequence comes from Candidatus Asgardarchaeum abyssi, assembly GCA_040225955.1. Lineage (GTDB taxonomy): Archaea > Asgardarchaeota > Asgardarchaeia > Asgardarchaeales > Asgardarchaeaceae > Asgardarchaeum > Asgardarchaeum abyssi. The sequence continues at coordinate 29,939 of JBECUL010000026.1, forward strand.
AAGATGTCTTTGCGTATTTAGGAAAATCTTATCATTGTTTAGGTGAATATGAAAAAGCAATAAAATATTACATAATGGAGATAGAACACTTTCCTAATAATTTCTCTGCTTGGAGAAATCTCGGGAAATCATACTATAAACTTAAAAGATATGATGATGCTCTTAAATGCTTTTTCAGGGCATTAGAACTTAATCCTAATTATGCAATTGCATGGCGTAATATTGGTGTGACATACATTGCAATGAAGCGATATAAAGATGCAATTGATGCATTTAATAAGGCTTTGTCGTTAAATTCAAAAATCCCAATAGTATGGACGGATTTAGGTATAGCATATGAGGCCATTAATGATAAAGATTCTGCTATTAAATGTTATCGGAAAGCTCTTGAGATAAATCCTAACTTTCAAGAGGCGATAAATAGACTAAATAACTTATTAGATTCTTCTAAAGTTAAGTAAAGAATATAAGAACCTCGCTTATTGTAGTATATAAGAGTATAGCAAAGATAGCTGATATGGGGAATGTTAAAAACCATGAGAAAAATATATCTCTTACGGTTTCCTTTTTTACTTTTTTTCCTTCAACAATACCAACTCCAATAATAGCAGCAACAAGAATTTGCGTTCCAGATAATGGATAGCCAAGGTAGGTACCAAAGAACAATACCATCATTGTAGAAAGTTGGGCTGAAAACGCTGTTGATGGTCTCATTTCCGTGATTTCCATACCAACTGTTCTAACAACACGGCGGCCTAAAGTCAATAGCCCAGCAGCCATTCCAATACCTCCCCAAAGAAGCATATACTGAAAACTTATGCCATATAATTTGCTTAGGATACCCACGGCATTAGCTACATCATTAGCACCACGGCTAAAAGCAGTTAGACTTACTGTAATAACTAGTAAGTAAGAGCTTATTTTTTCAAACCGTTCTATTTCTCGTAAGCCTTTAAACCGACAGATTATTGTTATTACCAGAAATTTATGAAACACGAAAGCCAATACAAATCCTAAAATGGGTGATAAAAACCAACCAGTTAGAATAAAAATAAGGGTGCTCATATTTATTGTTTCTATACCAGTAGTTATTATTGCAAGTCCAATAATTGTTCCTACGATGGAATGTGTTGTGGAGACAGGTAACTTCCTATATGAAGCTATTGTCAGCCAAATGGCCATAGCTATTAAAATTGTTATAATTTCAAAACCTGGAGAACCATTATCTTCACCGTTACTATTAGTCTCTATCGAGAGATCAACCTTCCAATCTTCATCAATAAAATATTCACCAAGAAACTTACCGTTGGTCTTGAATTGATTTATCATGTCATCATAATATTTTCTTAAATATTTCAAAAGCGCTCTTGAGAACATGCGCAAGCGTAGAAACAAGGTATATGTGCATCTTGGCCTGGTAGTAAATCCGGATATATGCGTGATTATTGCCGATTTTTTCATGAGAGTTAATTACGTAACATGG
>JBECUL010000027.1:0-31232 GCA_040225955.1 Candidatus Asgardarchaeum abyssi
TCTTATATTCACATCCAGAGATTGCAGAGCGAATAAAATTTGGAATAAACCTAGACATGGTTGGCGAAGATCAAGAAAAAACCAAGTCTATATTAACAATAGTAGATCCACCATTATCAAATTACTCCTTTATATCCTCAGCAATGGAGTACTTTATCTCAACAGTATCCGAAATGGGATTTGAACAGTTTGGCGGTTTAGACTTTTTGCCTAAAATTAAATATAAGCGCACAAAATACATAGGGGGTAGTGATCATGCGGTCTTTGTTGATTCAACTTATGGCATTCCATTCACAGCCCTAATCCAATGGCCAGACATCTTTTACCACTCAAGTAGTGATGATATTTCAAAAGTATCTCCAAATGTCCTTAAAATTATAGGGACTGCTGCACTATCCCTAGCGTTATCTCTTGCAAATCCTTCAGTCATAGACGCTTATCTATTTGCAAATAGATTATATGTGGATATAATCCTAAAAATCGCTGAATACGAAAGACGATGTATCTCTGCAATTGAAAAATTTGATAATAAAAACGCTAAAGCTACGCTTAAAGCACTTTTGTATATTTTTCAAGAGCTGACTCAACTATATAACCAAGCGTTTAATACAATCAGAGAATACACTAAAAATAATAGCGTAATTGATAGTATAATAAAAGCATACCTTGATCAGATTGAAAGAACTATCAAAGCTACTGAAAATAAAATACACGAATTTGCAAAGCAGAAAAACATTGATTTAAGTTCTCTGACAATGACCGAAATTGAAAAAGATGCAAATAAAATTATTATTAAACGGAACTTTAAATCTCTCTTCCCCTATAGAGATTTTATCAAGAAATTATCGGAAGAGAGACGCGAGTGGTATACAAAAAAGATGGAGGAGTCTCCATATCTTCGTTCATTACTTGAAGAGCTATTTAATTTTGCAAATGGAAAATGGAGTTTATACCAGATATATAGCTTGCTAGTTGCAGAATATAGATCCTTTGAGTTAAAAGATTTATTAGAGATTACAAAAGACTTGGAGAAAACAGGCTATGTATCCTTCCTTTCTGCTTAGAAAGCATATCTATTATCTATTTATTTTCTCTATTATCCAGCACGGCCTTAATAAAAGCTACGTAAATAGGACTAGGTCTTAAAGGTCTTGATTTGTACTCTGGATGGAACTGTACGCCAACGGCCCAGAAATCTTTCAATTCAATAGCGTTAATAATTCTATTCCTCTCGTCTACCGCTGAAACAATTAATCCCTTTTCTTCAGCCATTTTAGCATACTCTGGAATAATATGATATCTATGCCTAAATCTTTCCACTATAACTTTCTCCTTATATGCGTCAAACAGTTTCGTATTAGGCTTAATATAAATTTTATGACCTCCTAATCGCATAGTTCCTCCTTTCTCTACAATCTTTTTCTGTTCTGGAAGTAAATCTACAACGGGATAAGGGGTTTCTGGATCTATCTCCGTGCTATTTGCGTTTCTTAAATTTAAATAGTTTCGACAGAATGCTATGAACATAATTTGAGCGCCAAAACATATTCCGAGAATTGGCTTTTTAATTTTCATAGCATAAGTGGCTGCCTTTATCATTCCCTCAACTCCACGTTTTCCAAAACCTGGTGTGAGTAAAACACCATCAATGTTATCTATTTCACTAAGCATTTTGTCATCGTCTTCTATTTTTTCAGAATCTATAAATCTTAATTCAATACCAACATTATTTGCATAACCTGCATGCTTCAGCGCCTCATTTATACTGATGTAACTATCTTTGATTGTAACGTATTTCCCTACCAATCCAATGACGGCTTTGACTTTTAATTGCTTTATTCTATCAATGAACGCTTTCCATTCCTTGTAATTGCTTTGCCTCCTCTCCAGTTTTAAATATTCAACTATTATATCTCCAAGACCCTGTTTTTCAAAAATTAGCGGCATCTCATATATGATATTAACATCAGGATTTGAGATTACTGCTCTTTTTTCAACGTTAGAGAATAAGCTTATTTTTGCTCTGGACTCGCTATCTATATATCGTTCTGCTCTACAAATGATTATATCTGGCTGCAACCCAGCACCCTGTAAGAATCTCACACTGTGCTGAGTGGGTTTTGTTTTAAACTGCCCAACTGTCTTCAAAAATGGAACATAAGTTACATGTATAAGAATAGCATTTTCTTTTCCAATTTCTAAAATAAACTGCCTTATGGCTTCTAAAAATGGCATCGACTCGATATCGCCTACTGTACCCCCAACTTCTACAATAAGTATATCTGGATTATTATAAGTAGCAACGTTCTTAATTCTTCTTTTTATCTCCCCAACTATATGTGGTATAATCTGTATAGTTTTTCCAAGATACTCACCAACTCTCTCCTTTAATATCACACTTAAGTATATCTGTCCACTTGTGACATTGTTCATTGGATGTAAATTTTGATCCAAGAATCTTTCATATGTGCCAAAATCTTGGTCTATTTCACAAATTCTAAATGTGAAGTTCCCTGCAGGAGTGAAGTTCCAGACTTGCTCAGTCACAAAAACTTCGCCATGTTCAATCGGATTCATAGTTCCAGCGTCAACGTTAAAATATGGATCTATTTTCATCATATCTATTTTATATCCTCTAAATTGTAACAACTTAGCGATAGAAGCCGCAGTAATACCCTTACCTAATCCGCTCATAACTCCTCCAGTAATAAAAATAAACTTAACCATAGTAATCCACTTGTTTTTTAAAAATTTGGATTCATATAATTTAAACTTTTCACATCATTTTATATTATGACATGACTAATAATTTAAAGTATATATGCGTCCTCTAATGTGGGATTTATGTTATTATAACAAAGTTTTGGGGCGCACTTTATTAAAGTATGAGATGGTGTCCAATCATTGGAGATGGGGGTAATGGGTAGAAAATGGCTATTACTTAGCACGTCTTTCCTATTATTTTGCCTTATAGTGTGTCATTAAGTAGCCAAAGCTTTGTTGAAGTCCCCTTAAATGATAAAATAATAGAAACTTCTAAAGAAACAGAGAATAATAATCCACAATTGTCAAATCGAAATACTGAAGCTACATCGTAGTGGAATAAGTCATTTGAATATAGAGTAAAAATCTCTATAACTGAAAGAGCAAATCTGAGCATTACACTATTCCCAATAAATGTATATCTTGAATTCAAGGATATGATCAATGTTACTTATGAAAAAGGAGGAATTCTTGAATTTTCAGCACTCTATAATCAATCAGAATCCAGCTATGGTATAGAAAATGGTTACCTTTATCTCTCAATACGTGAAACTGGTTATTCAACAGTCTTCAGTGAAAAAGGCGGTGGTATATATAATGCTATCATTAATTTCTCTGAACTTTATGTCACAAGATTTTCCGTAACGATATATGCGTCGCATCAAAACTTTTCTGATGTAAGCTTTCAATTTACATTAAATGTTACGCCGCAGCAAAGCTTTTTAACTGTTAATAAGCTTGAGTTTTCCGTAATTTGGGGTGAGAAGCCTACATTAATCGTAGAATTTACTGACAATTATGGAGATCCAATAACAGACGCTATTGTCACTGTTAATTGGACCGAAGCTGGATTGGTATTTTCTAGACAGGAGAATATATACGTTGCTACGATTAATACATCATTTGAAGAACCAGGAAACTATACACTTGTAATTTCAGCGTCTGCATTAAACTACAGATATCAACAAGTAATAATAAAACTACAACTCCTTATACCCTTAGAAATTGATATTCCGAAAATTGTTGAGAAATACTGGCTTGAGACAATCAACATAACAATGTATATACATGACCTATATAATAATAGGAGCCTAGATAATGCTGATGTGAAATATTTATGGGCCTTTGGCTCTGGTAATTTCACTTTTATTGGCAGAGGCTTGTATATTTTGACATTAAACTTAACCCAATATCCAACTGGTGATTATAATGTCAATGTTACTATAATGAAGGAAGGTTATCCCACCGTACATGATAACTTCACTTTAAGAATACTTCCTGCTCCTATGAAATTTATTTACGTAGACATTCAATCTGGGAATGAACTTGAAATAGGTCAGAACTTAACGGTTAAAATACTCCTAGAGGAAACAGTTTTCGATAATCCACTAGATGATGCGAATGTAACAATGATAATATATTCCGAGGAAGAAGTTGTTGCTGTAGCTCAGTTTGACAACACCGGTAATGGCACTTACTTCTTATCATTTAATACGGAAAACTTATCCTTAGGTAGCTACTTAGTAGAAATTTATGCATCAAAAGAGAATTATGCATCACCAAAAGCATATGTCTTTACGCTTCTAATAAAAGAGCAAACAGTGAACCTTGTTGTGGCGAGGATACCCGTGCCTACACTCTATTTCTCATCAAGTGTCGCAATCTCCGCAATAGGCATATTCGGTGGTGGCCTATATGGATATAAATTATACAAAATACCATGGATTATCCGTGCATTAGACAAAGTAATAAGAAATATCGCAAGGGGTAAGAAAACTATTGACTTCTCAAAATCCCCACAAATCGAAGATGTATTAAGAAATATCTTAGGTCCGGAATTCTCAAAAATAGGACGAGAGCCACCGAGAAAGATAACTGAGGAAGTCTAATTATCTTTCATAATCATGCAAAAGTAATCTGTAATATTTTTTTTCTCTTTTTCAAGATATCTTGTAAGATTCCTTAAAATTCGTCTAATTATTTTTGTACCATATTTTCCTATGGCTGAACCTATCTGAACCGCATTGGCTCCCGTTGCAATAAATTCCAGAACATCTCTATAGTTGGTGATTCCCCCAACACCAATTATTGGTAAATCAGTTACTTTTCTCAACTCGTAAACTAATCGTAATGCAACGTGTTTTATTGCAGGTCCAGAAAGACCTCCGACTTTAAACCCCAAAATAGGCTTTCCTATCTCTATGTCTATTGCTATTGCAGGGAGTGTGTTTATAGCCACAAAACCGTCAATTCCCGAATCAATAGCACTTTTTGCCACATCAAGAAAGGACGGTATGTTAGTGTTTCCTGGTAATTTAATAAAAATAGGAATTCTTTTTACATTCTTTTTTACTTCCTCTATAACCTCTGCTGTAAGCCTTGCATCTAGACCTATATTAAGTATTTTTTCCTTCGAGTGCGGGCATGAAACATTCACTTCGATGACATCAGCTCCAGAATTTTCTGCAACCTTAGCAACTCTTCCGTATCCTTCCGTATCATTTGCATAGATGCTCACAATAAGGGGCTTCTTGCATATCTTCTTAAATTTCTTTATTTCTTCTGAAAAAACATCTATTCCTGGATTACGTAAGCCTATCGCATTTATAAAACCACAAGGGACTTCTATAACATTTGGTCCGGGATGTCCTTCATTAGGATAAGGCCCAATGGATTTTGTAGTTACCGCTGCAAACCCCGCCTTTGCTAATCGGCAAAGAATTTCAGCATTTGTCCCTAAAATTCCCGAAGCTAAAATTAAAGGATTCTCTAATTGTATTCTACCTATTCTAACCTCAAGTAGACCTTCTTGTTTCAATGTTTCAATCTCCTTTTAAGTAGTTAATGACCTCATCATATTTCTCTTTATTAATACACTTGCTATCATATAGAATATTAATAATATCGGTGATCTTAGCATAATAATGAAGTGTTATGCCCTCTTTCTTAAGTCTCTCAACAGCTCCCTGCTCTCTATCTATGAGAACAAATGCATGCTCTACTTTAAGTTTCTCTTGACGCAATTTTTCTGCACTTTCCAGCACACTCTTCCCAGTAGTTGCTATATCATCGACTATTATTACCTTATCACCAATCTCATAGACACCCTCGATCAATTTTCTTAGACCGTGCCCCTTTGTTTCCTTCCTTAGGTATATCAGAGGCTTTTTCATTTTATATGCTATTAAGGCTGAAATAGGAATTCCTGCTGTTGGAACACCTGCTATCCTATGAAACTCAGTTTTCGAGTCGGCAATACTCTCTATATACAAATCAGTAATGAAATCAAAAACATCTGGGTATGAAGGAATTATTCTTAAGTCTACATAGAATGGAGATTCCAAGCCACTAGTAAGAATAAAATGCCCAAACTTAATAGCTCCTATGTCGAATAACACTTTACTAAGTTTACGGACTTGCTCTTCTCTCACTATAAGCCCTCCAATTCTCTTGGGCTATAATTTTCGCAGATAACTCAATGTCATCGGAACTATATATTCTTCGACCAACTATTTCAAAGTCTGCCCCATTTCTAATTGCAATTCCCGCCTTTGCACCTTGGGCGCCGATTCCTGGAGAGAGTATGAGCATTTCATCACTTAACATCTCTCTCACCAGTTTAATTTCTTCTGGTCTTGTTGCTGGTGCAATAACTCCTGTGGCTCCTACATTCACTGCAAGTTCCGTAAGTTCTTTAATATGGGGCTTGATAAATTTAATTGCACCCGGGTGCGACATACTTACTAATAGAAAGACTGCCCTATTGTACTCCTCAGCTACTTTTATTACGTCCTTTACAGCATCCTCTCCTATTATAGCATGAACTATCAATGCATCAATTCCTGCATTATATGCATGTCTTGCTATCCATTTGTTTGTATTTCCAATGTCTGCGATTTTAAAATCGCCTATGATAGGTAGTTTTGTTCTTTGCTTCAATTCACCCACAATATCCAACCCAGTTGCTAAAATTAAAGGATATCCGACTTTAATAGCTGCTAAGTATTTTGATGCCAGTATAGCTATATTTAATGCCCTATTCCAAAGAATTCTTTTGTCTTCGTGTGTTTTTACATCTTGAGTTACATCTAATGCCAGTATTGTTCTAGATTTATTTTGGTGAGCCTTTTGCTCTATTATGTCGATAAAGTTTTTACCTATCATGCTGTACTCACTTCAAACTGCTTTATTACATCGTCTTCAAGGGTATATCTTCCACAGTACATACATTTTAAGATTAAAGGATTTGTCTTTATTACTTTGAATTTAGGTATCGTTGGCTCCCTATAATTGGTGATACAAGCTGGATTAGAACAATGAATAACCTTTGTTATTTCCTTCGGGACTCTCACTTTATATTTTCTCACAACCTTATAATCTCTAATTATGTTAATCGTAGCACTTGGGGCTATTAATGCTATAGCATTAACTTCTTTCGATCTAAGTTCTTTCTTCTCAATCTTTAAGACATCCTTCTTTCCTAGTTTCTTACTCCCTACGTTCATTACAATTGATATTGTATTCCCTTCCTTCCCCGTGAGGCCTAAGATTTTCATCACCGCTAAGGCTTTACCTGCTGGAATATGATCTATTACCGTGCCATCTTTAATTTTCCTAACACGTAACTCTCTCTCATACTCGTTTTCATTCATTCTATTACCCCCAAAATTAATGCTAACAAAGCCATTCTAACAACAACTCCATTCTGAACTTGTTCGAAATAGATAGCATGTCTAGTTCGATCGACTCTATAATCAATCTCGTCAACTCTAGGAAGCGGATGCATTATTATGAGTGTATCCTTTGCCCTATCAAGCAATTCTGGCGTTATCTTATATGTACCTTTAACTCTTTCATATTCTTGAATATCTGGGAACCTCTCCTTCTGAATTCTGGTAACATATAGAACGTCAAGCTCTGGCAAAACAGCTTCCAAATCTGAAGTTTCTATAGTCTCAACACCTTTCTCATTTAACTCGTGAATTATCTCTTGTGGCATTTTAAGCATCTCTGGAGAAATTAGATACAATTTTTTATTGAATTTAGATAACACAAGGCTTAAACTATGAACTGTTCTACCATACTTTAAGTCTCCTAACAATCCGATATTTAATTTCTCTAAAGTCCCTCTCGCTTTCCTTATTGTGTATAGGTCTAAGAGTGTTTGAGTTGGATGATGACCAGATCCATCACCTGCATTAATAATTGGTATCTCTGCAACCTCTGCCGCTAAACGCGCAGCTCCCATTCTTGGATGTCGTAGAACAATTATATCGGAGTATTTTTCAACGGTTCTTATAGTATCTGCCAAAGACTCTCCTTTCTGAACAGACGTTCCTTCTGCTGAAGAAAAACCAATTACTGAACCACCCAATCGATACATTGCAGATTCAAAACTCAATCTGGTTCTTGTTGATGGTTCGAAAAAGAGAGTCGCTAGAATATAACCTTCAAGGAGGTCCATCTTCCTTTTCTTTAAAAGGAGTTTCTCCATATCTCTCGCAGTGTCAAGAATCTTTAGAATCTCATTAACACTAAAATCTTCTAATGTTATAACATCTCTACCCTTAAGACCCAAACGTATGCCTCCGTTTTTTGAAATTTTCTAGAATTAGATACTTAAATTTTATTTTTTGCCTCTAGAGTATATTATAACAATTAACATTTGTACGCTAGTTTTTTAAACATCTCAACCTTAAATTGATAAAAAATAGTAAAATTTGGTGATTTGCTTGGGAGTTATCGATTTGATCATCGAAAACACCACGATTCCTACAGATGCTGGATTGGTGATAGGGAGCATTCTTATTGATGAGGGGAAGATACTGAAGGTCAAAAGGACCCCACTATTGGTTGATGCCGATGTGAGAATCGATGGCAATGGGCTAATAGCTCTTCCCGGGGCAGTGGATGTTCACGTTCATTTTAGAGACTTTGACTTAGCTTACAAAGAAGATTTTTATTCGGGTAGTTGTGCAGCTGTAGCTGGAGGAGTTACTACAGTTTTTGATATGCCTAATACAAAACCTCCTGTTAATAACTCATACTACTTGGAGCAAAGGATTTCTCTCGGGAAAATGAAATCTCTTACGAATTTTGCTTTTCACGTGGGTTATCCAGATAATGATAAAAATTTAGAAAAGGAACTTGTTGATATGTACGAACTGGGTGCAAGATCAATAAAACTCTATGCGTATGAGCATGACAACTTTAGCAATGTCCTTGAAAAAATAATCGAAGTTGTAAAGAAAAAAGGATTACGAGATTTCAGATTTTGCATACATGCTGAGGATAAGGCAATGATAGAGAAAAATGAAAAAACTCATGAGAGTCACATAAAAGATCTGGAATATCACAATCTTGTAAGAAGCGAGTATGCAGAGGCAAAAGTTGTATCAGAAGTATTAAATATGGTTAGGAAACATAAAATTCCAGTTCACATATGCCATATATCCTCTCAACTGAGTATAAACCTACTTAAAGAAGCCAAAAAAGAGAAGCTACCTATAAGTACAGAAGTTACCCCTCATCATGTTTTCCTATATTTAGAAAAAGTAAAACCTATGGGACCTTTCGCAAAAACCAACCCACCTATTAGACCAAGAGAAACATCATTAAAACTGCTTGACGCTTTAATAAATGGGCCAATCGACTTTATCTCAAGCGACCATGCACCTCATACATATAGAGAAAAAGAACGAGGAATTGACGATATCCGTGAAGCCCCGTCAGGAGTTGTTGGTGTTGAGACTTTACTCCCATTAATGTTTGATTTACTCTCTCGTGATATGATTACATTCTCACGTTTTCTTGAAGTGGTTTCCTATAAGCAGATTGAAACATTTAAAATCAAGAATAAAGGAGGCTTGACTTCTGGATATGATGCAGACCTCGTATTAATAGATCCAAAAACCGAGTGGACAATTAAAGGTGAAAACCTACATGGAAGAACGAAGTTTACACCATTTGAGGGCCAAAAAGTTAAAGGATTAGTCAAATATACAATTGTTCAGGGGCTCCTAGTTTACGATAATGGAGATATACTTATTAAAAATGGCGTTGGCGAGTATATCGGAGAAGAGTGGTAACATGAAGCTTTCTCATACACCCAAGATTGTTAAACTTGAGAGTATTAAACAAGTGACACCCAGAGTAAAAATATTCTCATTTTACCAAGAGGAAATAGCTAAAAGGGCTAAACCGGGCCAATTTTTAATGATTTGGATACCCGGAATTGATGAGATTCCAATGAGTGTGGCCAATGTAGAGAAGAATGGCCTAGTAACAATTGCTGTTGCAGCAGTAGGCGACGCAACAAGAGCTCTTCATAAAAAACAAGAGGGTGATGTAATTGGTGTCCGCGGTCCCTATGGTAATCACTTCGATATTAAAAAGTATTCAAGAATACTTATCGTTGCCGGGGGATATGGTGTAGCTCCTTTATCGTTTGCTGCAAAAGTTGCCTATGAAAATCATAAAAAGATAACATTTATTTACGGTGCCAAATGTAAAGAAGAACTCTTTTTCAGAGAAAAAATTGAAAAATACTCCGAAAAAGTGGTTTATACAACAGAAGATGGCAGCCTTGGAATTAAGGGACTTGTCACAGATGCTTTTGATTATATAGACGATATTTCATCTTTCGATACATGCTTAATTTGCGGTCCTGAGAATATGATAAAAGCCGTGTGGGATATTTGTAAAAAAGAGAAAATTAAAGTTCAAGCAAGTCTCGAGCGTTATATGATGTGCGGATTTGGAATATGTGGAAGCTGTGCTCTGGGACCATATCTCGTATGTAAAGACGGTCCTGTTTTTTCAACAAGACGGTTAAGAATAATTGAGAAATTCTGGTAACACATACCTATTTATATGCATCCTACTTAAAAATAAGTATAAAAATCTGAAAGAATGATATTGCAAAGGTGTATTTGACTCGTATCGTCTTATTTTCTGTAATAATATACACAACAATAAACCTATCGCTTAGCAATCTTTTAGGGACTATGCATGATCTCTTAACAAGCTCCATTCTATACTGACCCTAAATATGGATTAGAACTAATAGTGCCTCCCCTTGAAATTATTGTTGCATTGGAAATAATACGAGGAATTCTCTACGTTATTATACTGTTGCCAGTGATCGCTACTACAAATCTAAGAGGAATGAAACTGGTAACTTATTTAACATTAATTCTAGCAGAAGTAGGCGCATATCCCGGCCTTATTATGAATCAAAGTTGGCCAGCATTTATGCGCTTTGTCCACGGAGTTGAAATTACCGCTGACTCCTTTTTCCAAAGTCTAGTTATTGTAAGGGTATTCTCAAAAAGGAAATCTAAATAAACGTGACAATCACCATATTTTTCAAAGGCTCGTCCATTAAAGTATATATAAATCATTTAGATACTAATACCATTTCCAGATTTATACGCTCAAACAAATATCTAATGAAATTTAGTAAAAATTTTTGCTTTTTTATTTCTTTTTTCAAAAAAGATTACTGCTATTTGATGCTCTACCATGGCAAAACTCCATAAGTAAGTTATTTTTGCTTTTAGCCTTCTTAAAAGCCTGTATTTCTGAGGGATAAAATTAAAAATATAATGTAGCATGAAAACTATTTACAACTACTAATACATTAGGTGAGCTTATTGACAATTCTGAGAGTATCAAATCTTGATGTAGACAAAGTATGTGAGCTGCTTAGTACATCAGAATGCAAATTGATGAAGCATTTTATTAGGAAGCTGAATCATTTAGCCGAAATGAAAACAACATCAGATGATGATAAAATTATACAACAACAATGTGAGGTAATTTCATTAATCATGAAATACTTTGGTGCAGTCTTTTTATCAGAATTGAATCTTGTGGATAAAAATGCTAGCGAAAATAAATACCTACTAATTCCTGAGAATTCAGATGAGCCAAAATTTGAATTTTACCTCCTTAAACTTAAAAATGGATATTTCGCATTTTCCGCCTACAGCACAAATACAGATAATAATAATTTTGAAATATATTTCATCTCAAAAGACTATGAGAAAGTAAAAAGAGTATTTAACGAATCACTCTCCCTAATTAAAGTAATTTGAAATAAAGGGAATGATGGGAATGCGATTAAAAATAACTGCCACCGTCACGAAGAAGGGAATTCTTGAGTTCAATCATCAGCACTTTCTTTCTGGTATAATATACAATAAACTACTATACGTAAACCCAGTATATGCAACGCTTCTTCATAATAGGAAAGGATTCAAATTCTTTACTTTCTCCTGGGTTATGTTCTCTAGAGAAAATGTTAAAAGAACAGAGCAAGGTTTCCTACTACCTCTTGGCCACGAAATTTGGTTTTATGTTTCATCACCAGATAAACAATTCATAAAATATCTACTACAAGGATTCTTAGGTCAGACATCTCTTGCTATTGGAAAACTAGAGTGTATCGTCGAAAATGTAAAAATCTTCGATAGAAAAATCTCAAAAAGAAAAGTCCTCTTCGAAACAATGTCCCCCATTATCACTACAACACTTAGAGAAGAAAATGGAAAACTGAAAATTTTTGATTTACCCCCTACTGAGGAAAAGTTCTACGAAAATATTTCTAAAAACCTTCTGAAAAAGTATAACGAATTCTATAAAACGAACATCGAAAATCCAACCTTCAAAATAGAAAAAATCATCTGGGTAAAGTCAAAGAAAATAAAATACAAAAATCTCTTCTTTACTGGATACCTTATGAAATTTATTGCGTCTGGATCACCAGAACTACTTCAAATGGCTTATGATGCCGGGCTAGGTGAAAAAAATAGCTCTGGTTTTGGAATGCTAAAAATTGTATCAAGAAAAAGAAAATAATTTTGATCAATCTATTTTAAAAAAGCCTTATATCCTAAATGAAAGTTTATTATGAATTTGAGAAATCATGGAAAATCCGCACTACCAATAAACACTTAAAGAATGTACATCTGGAATCATTTGAATAATTTCAAAATAATCAAGAAGATTCTGAGGGAGTTGCATGAAGAATCTCTTGACAACATTTATCATCCTTATAATTTTGATGTCACTCATTTCCACGAATATTACCATAGTTGACTCATTGAATAATAATAGAGATTACTATGCTAAGATCTACTTCTTTGAATTCGTGAGAAATACCACGCATATATTGGTTCAAAAGGCTTTAAAATTATGGCAAGAACATGGCAACAAATCTTACCTCATTTTCCCTGTGTATAATCAACTGAAAAACAGAGTAAAATCCCCTTTCGATACTAGAACTCTCGCGTTTTTTATATATGCATTCATGAGTACTGGTAATTATGCTTACCTAAAATACGCTCTTAGAACGGCAAACGACATCATAAAATTAAATTTAACTACAAATCCTGCATACTTCGCTTGGCTCTTTCAGTTTAATAGAAGCTACATGGCATATGCTAAAAGGCTAATAAACAATATAATTAAAGACATAACTCCATCTGGTCTACCAGGATATAATAACAAGACGTATAGATTGCCTTGGGATGTATGTTCTTCAACCCTTGCACCATTGATAAAAATGTATGAGTACACTCAGAACAAAACCTATCTTGATACTGCTACTAATGTGATTTTCTCAATTTTCAAATATCTGGCAAATAATAAAACCATGCTTTTAAACGATGGCTACAGAATCAATAATTCAAAAATAGAAATAGTTGATAACTTCCAACGAGTCTATTCCGCAGGATTATTAATCTCAAATATGTTATATTTATATTTGCTGAGCAAAAATCAAACACTGCTAATGCTCTTAAAGAATTATGTAAAGACCATTATTAAGTACTTTTGGATGGGAAATCATTGGGCATACAGGGTATACAGCTCTGGAAAAATAATGTACAACTACCTCGAAACCAATTTCTATAAGTTGGATTATGCTTTGTTTCTTTTTTACCACTATATAGAAAGAAATTCTGCAATATTGAAAATTATAAAGCAAAGTGTCAATTATGCGCTTCAAAAAACACGGTATGGCCTATTTAAACATGCATCCTTCACCTCAGACGGACTAATTTATGCACAACTGGGTAGTTTTGTGTATTTACTCAAATTTCTCAATTTGGAGGATGCTATAACTAATAGGACATATTCCGTCGTGAACAGCTTTTTGAAAAGATACGGATTCGTTCAGGCAGTATACCTTGAGGACAATATATACGGCTATCCTCCCTACAAACACTTCGACATAAGCGAATATGGACCATGTATAACATTCTATAGCACGGCATATATGTATAGCTCCCTATACTTAATTGCTAATACCACTTGGATGCCATTCCCCCTTACCTACGACCCTAATGTTGATCTCCCACTCTATCCATACTTTGGATATCCTTCTAATAGCATTTTGATTCAAAAAGGTCAATTAATTATTATCAATTGGTGAGCTTCAGAAATTTCTGAAAATCATTTTTGTAATTAATGCTAAGTATTAGGGAGAAAAATATGAAAAATAGATTATATTCACCCTAACACTTCTGTTTTTTAAATATTATTTTTAAAACAACACTAAGATCATATTGCTTTAACAAAGTAGTACCATAAAAGTGGTAAAATGCAAAGTAAAAGTTTTAGAAAAATTCTCTTTCAATTCTACACTAGTCTTATTGAGACTTTCGCAAAGAATGTAAGGTATAGAATTTACATCAGTCAAATAATACCACTTACTTGATGTAGCCTCTGACCCTGACCCATCGTTTGGATCATTAAGTGTTTTGTTTTCAAACTTTCAATTCTACACTAGTCTTATTGAGACTCGCCCAATGTCTCGAACCTGTAAGCAGTAAGAAATCTCTTTCAATTCTACACTAGTCTTATTGAGACATTGACAAGGGCATCTACAAGCAGCAAGCAAGCCTGCCTTTCAATTCTACACTAGTCTTATTGAGACTAATGCGTGATTCTGACTTTACAAAGAAACAAAAAGCTCTTTCAATTCTACACTAGTCTTATTGAGACTTGTAAAAGGAAAAATATCGCGAGAAATAGCTAACAAACTTTCAATTCTACACTAGTCTTATTGAGACTAAAACACTCGATATAGGCATTCCTATCGGCACTCTCTTTCAATTCTACACTAGTCTTATTGAGACAATATTAACACTCCGCCCGCCACTCGGATCTTATTTCTTCTTTCAATTCTACACTAGTCTTATTGAGACCAGAATATTTTCCGAAGGAGAGCGAATGCCATTGGATCTTTCAATTCTACACTAGTCTTATTGAGACACGATTAGGAGTATGGAGGTGTTAGGGAGCAAGATATATAATACTTTCAATTCTACACTAGTCTTATTGAGACGATCATCTCAAGGTGAAAGCGGCTCAATTTATCGCCTTTCAATTCTACACTAGTCTTATTGAGACATGAGCCTTCTGACAGTTGGGCAGTCATCTCCAAACAGTCTTTCAATTCTACACTAGTCTTATTGAGACGGCCCGATTGCGATTTGAGAAATTCTTAAATCAATGCGCTTTCAATTCTACACTAGTCTTATTGAGACGACGCTTACGCTTTATTGAAAACGATAAAAGAGCTACTTTCAATTCTACACTAGTCTTATTGAGACATTGGTGTTTCCGTAACCCCAATAGTCAACCTTAAGACTTTCAATTCTACACTAGTCTTATTGAGACACGGACGGTGGTGCTTGGAGATTGGCAGCAAGCCACTTTCAATTCTACACTAGTCTTATTGAGACTCGTTGTTCGCTTGCACGACAGCGATGAGAACAAATCTTTCAATTCTACACTAGTCTTATTGAGACTTCGCAACTCTTGAGAGACTATGAAGTTTTCATGCTCTTTCAATTCTACACTAGTCTTATTGAGACCGAAGGACATCAAGCAGGATGGCATGATGCGAATAGCTTTCAATTCTACACTAGTCTTATTGAGACTCCGATTTTCGAGGGGGATGCAGAAAAGTTACCCTTACTTTCAATTCTACACTAGTCTTATTGAGACACATCTGCATCTTCTCAATGTACTTGAGATTCTCGAAGCTATCTTTCAATTCTACACTAGTCTTATTGAGACAACGCAATGAAGGAAAAAGAAAGCCTCTTTTGTCAGCTTTCAATTCTACACTAGTCTTATTGAGACTAAGAATCCACGAGGGTGACGTTATACCGTTACCCGACTTTCAATTCTACACTAGTCTTATTGAGACACTCTTTAAACCAATTACTCCAAAATATTGCTGAAAATCGCTTTCAATTCTACACTAGTCTTATTGAGACATGCATACTGGTAAGATTGCTAAGCCATACGTTTAACTGCTTTCAATTCTACACTAGTCTTATTGAGACATAGAGCTCACGCAATACTGCCTCTTTTTCTTGCTTCTTTCAATTCTACACTAGTCTTATTGAGACTCTTTTTATCTCCCCAAGAGTATAAGCCACCAGCTTCTTTCAATTCTACACTAGTCTTATTGAGACAATTAACTACAAAATCTTGATATGTATTGAATAATCGCTTTCAATTCTACACTAGTCTTATTGAGACTGAATAAGCTCATCTGCTACTGCAGCAGCTTCTTTCTTTCAATTCTACACTAGTCTTATTGAGACTTATTGGACGAGGAGAGGCCTATTGATGAGCTTGTAGCCTTTCAATTCTACACTAGTCTTATTGAGACTCTATTTCGGCCGTCTCGCTCTCGCCTTCCTCCGCTCTCTTTCAATTCTACACTAGTCTTATTGAGACAGCGTGTATTAGAAGAATCAGAAGAAAGACTACCCGCTTTCAATTCTACACTAGTCTTATTGAGACTGGGGCTGTGCTCCTTATTCATGACTTTGACGATTTCTTTCAATTCTACACTAGTCTTATTGAGACGAGCTTGCCACGGCCAGCAATTAATTCGAAATCCGCCTTTCAATTCTACACTAGTCTTATTGAGACTTATGTCTTTGGTAACATTGCTGTAAACAGTTACGTGCTTTCAATTCTACACTAGTCTTATTGAGACTCCATAACCTTAATGTTTTTGTCGCTGGATCTTGTTTCTTTCAATTCTACACTAGTCTTATTGAGACAACAAGATCCTATCAAAACTATTAGATAGCTCCTTTGTCTTTCAATTCTACACTAGTCTTATTGAGACAGATATCAATCACTTCTTATCACCTTTCTCAGTTTCTGCTTTCAATTCTACACTAGTCTTATTGAGACCAAGAAATGCTTAAGTGGTTTGATACGTGGTGGAAACTTTCAATTCTACACTAGTCTTATTGAGACAAGCCATTAACGAAGTCCTCCATGTAGTTATGCTCCACTTTCAATTCTACACTAGTCTTATTGAGACGGGAGGCATAATCACATGGCGAGAAAAAGATATACTTGCTTTCAATTCTACACTAGTCTTATTGAGACCGAGACTACTCCTAAGGAGCTTTTAACAGCATTAGCAATCTTTCAATTCTACACTAGTCTTATTGAGACAGCCTTCACGGCTGGCGATTTCATATGGGAGTTAAGGGCCTTTCAATTCTACACTAGTCTTATTGAGACGCTTTATCTCTTGCCGTCTGAATTAATGCTGTGTTACTTTCAATTCTACACTAGTCTTATTGAGACATAGCTATCGTAAGTTGTAGTTGTTGAATCTGCTACTCCTCTTTCAATTCTACACTAGTCTTATTGAGACAGGAAGAAGACGATGAACTCGATGAATGATACAAAAACTTTCAATTCTACACTAGTCTTATTGAGACTTTGCACTTATTCGAGTTCGACGTGAAAATCAGAACGGTTGCTTTCAATTCTACACTAGTCTTATTGAGACTATGCTGCTGTTAACTTGCACAATTAAAATGCCGTTCCTTTCAATTCTACACTAGTCTTATTGAGACCTTAAAAATACTTTTAGCAACTGCTAAATCTGTAACTGCCTTTCAATTCTACACTAGTCTTATTGAGACTAATTCGAGTACTTCCTCCTTTATTGCACTTGAATAAAACTTTCAATTCTACACTAGTCTTATTGAGACTAGTTTTTAGTATATCAAGAGTAAAACCTCTCGTGTTGCTTTCAATTCTACACTAGTCTTATTGAGACATTCTACAACAATATCTCGTGCAATGTTTTTCAATTCCTTTCAATTCTACACTAGTCTTATTGAGACAATAAGAAAACATAAGAAGTTAGACATGAGAAAAACTTTCAATTCTACACTAGTCTTATTGAGACGGTGGGTGCAGAGATAGACATATATCACAATCGAAACTTTCAATTCTACACTAGTCTTATTGAGACCGTTTTCATAATCGAGACACTGCCATATCTTCTTGATCTTTCAATTCTACACTAGTCTTATTGAGACATATGTGGGCATGCCAGAGCCAGTGAAACTGAAACCAGCTTTCAATTCTACACTAGTCTTATTGAGACGATATGAAGATGTCCACGTCTATGTGTGTTATGTCCTCACTTTCAATTCTACACTAGTCTTATTGAGACGATACAAGCAGGTAATGTCACAGTCTCTGGTCAAGTTGATGCTTTCAATTCTACACTAGTCTTATTGAGACAAACCTATTACTGTAAACATGGTAATTCTAAACATTTTCTGCTTTCAATTCTACACTAGTCTTATTGAGACAGAAGAGCTGTGCTATTTCTATAAGCACAAGAATAGCTTTCAATTCTACACTAGTCTTATTGAGACTTTCTTTTTGTTTTTTTATTGTATTGGATAATGCAATCTTTCAATTCTACACTAGTCTTATTGAGACTCGACATTTTTATATACACCTCAAACGAATCTTATTCCAGGCTTTCAATTCTACACTAGTCTTATTGAGACTCTAATGGTGTTATATCATGATCAAGAGCGATGTTGCTTTCAATTCTACACTAGTCTTATTGAGACTCTAATTTTTTCTGATATGCCCCGATATCGGGAATTTCTTTCAATTCTACACTAGTCTTATTGAGACTTTATGTACTCCCACACATCGTCATCCGTCCACAATCCAACTTTCAATTCTACACTAGTCTTATTGAGACTTTTTATCACCTTTACCTAATGCCTAATTTCTTAGGCATTCTTTCAATTCTACACTAGTCTTATTGAGACCGAGACAAAATAAAGCCTCGCTTGGCCAAATCATAAAAACTTTCAATTCTACACTAGTCTTATTGAGACAAAAGTCTAATAAACATTCTATTTGAGACAAGTGACTTTCAATTCTACACTAGTCTTATTGAGACTTTTTCCCCGAAAAAATATAACGCACACTCTATTCATCTTGCTTTCAATTCTACACTAGTCTTATTGAGACACGCTCTGTAAACTCTGACATTTTTTGAACTATAGAACTTTCAATTCTACACTAGTCTTATTGAGACACCTACCCTACAAGAGAATCATAATATGCGATAGGGACTTTCAATTCTACACTAGTCTTATTGAGACATAAATATTTAATTAGTAGTTTTTACTACAAAAATTTCTTTCAATTCTACACTAGTCTTATTGAGACTCGTTCAACTCCATCTTCACCAACAATTCTAAGAGCTCTTTCAATTCTACACTAGTCTTATTGAGACGTGAAGTGATGTCCAACCAAATGCTCCAGTAAGTGTCTTTCAATTCTACACTAGTCTTATTGAGACGCGAAACCGTATTTCTGTTATCTAACACTCTACCAGCCTTTCAATTCTACACTAGTCTTATTGAGACTAGCTCAGGTGGGACCGGTGTTGCTGTGTTAAGAGTTTCTTTCAATTCTACACTAGTCTTATTGAGACTCCAAGCGAATTACTCCGAACTGCTCTGTCCCAGCCTCCTTTCAATTCTACACTAGTCTTATTGAGACATCATAACTTTTAAAAACAAAAACATATTTTGTATTCTTTCAATTCTACACTAGTCTTATTGAGACAAGAAAGGAAAGTTACCTGGTTTTACCCAACCATTGTCCTTTCAATTCTACACTAGTCTTATTGAGACAACGGTGACTCTCTAAAATAATCCTTCAAGAGAGATCTTTCAATTCTACACTAGTCTTATTGAGACGTTGGTAGCATCCAAATGTAGTTTGGGTCCACATACTTAACTTTCAATTCTACACTAGTCTTATTGAGACAGGCGTGGTTTATTTCTTTTTTCGGGTAAATAAGCTTTTTCCTTCCTTTTTCTGCTTATAAGGGTTCCAAGATCCCCATAACAGTGTGATTCCCTAAGGGATATCCGACGAATTCTTTAACCTTTATTTTGAAAACAAAGGATTTTAAAACGGCTATGATAAAAAATGTTAGTTTTCCTCGTGATAAACTTATCTAAAGGTGTTCATATTTTTCCATTTGCGGAAATAAGCAATTTTTGATACATGATATTTTATGAGCATAAAATATATAACAGTGTGATGTTGGAAATTTTACGAGAGAGAATAAATATATAAAGAATTCCAAATTTGATATAGAAACATTACAAGTAACTTCTAACTTAGTATATATTTTATTGACTGGTGATAAGAGGATGTTGCAAGGTTTTTTAAGGCTGGTTTTTCCATTTTTTCTTCCTCATGAGCATTCATTCAAGGTAAAGCAGAAAGTATTAGATGATGTAATGAATGCTTTATGCAATTTCTTTCAAGAAGAGGCAGATTCTACATCGGGCACTATATGTCCGACTATTTTTAAGAGAAAGATTTTGTATTTGATTTACCAGAGGATGTTAACTCTTCATAAAAAGGCTATTTTGAATCTTTTAGACATAGCTCTATTACGGGAAGACGTAGAAGGAAGGGTGAAGGGATATTTTGATGGGAATCGATTTAGGCTATCTGTTGATTTACTTTTCTCCCCAGCTGGTTTTATCTTTGTTGTTTTTAGTGGGGAGTTTCATGCAAGCGAAACAACTCTTTTTTCGATTCTTACTAACAAAAAAGTGCCAGAGTTTAGTTTTGGTGGTAAAAAAAGCACTTTGCAGAGTATTGCCATAAATATCACACGACATTTTCTTCAAAAGATGACCTCCCAAGATAATCTTATTGCTAATTTGCTTACTCCTTACTTTATTGTTGGATTTAACTCAAAGAGTGTAGCGTCTTTAGGAGACGTAGGATCCTTTTTGAAAGGTGTTTGTATTAAGGACGCCAATTGGAGAACACGGGCTGTTTGGCCAACTCGTTTAAAAAGAATTGGGAATAGAAAGGGTGACATAATTATATTGTGCAGAGGTGGTATATCGTATATCGTGCCAACACTAGAGGGGAAGCAACTGATTTGGAAGAGAAAGCGTTTTAGAGAGAGGTTGTCATTCATTCAAAACATAGTTATTCAGCAGAGCTTCTTGCTGAGTGAGATTAAAAATAATCTTTCAGAGCTTCTAATTGTGTCAGATTACAAAACAAAAATTGAAGTTCTTAATATGGTATTTCAATCGTTGAATCCATATGTATTTCTCGATAAGTCGCTGGACATATTTCAGTCCTCATTGCTTCTGAAAACTTATAAGAGCTTTGTAGAAATTTATGAGATACAGAGTTTGTATGACAACTTGTTAAATGACATAAAACTCGCGATTTCCAGATTTCCTGCAAGTGAATTTATAGAGATTTTTGAGTATTTCTATAAAAGGAAGATTCCAAAAGTAAACGCTATGCTTGGGCTTTTAAGGCAAGAGAAAGAGAAAGAAGATGTAATTCAAATGATTATAAAAACGTATAATGCTCGGCTTGAGGAAAATGAACTAAAGGTTATTGATGTACTTGCTGAAAAATACATTGAGGATGTAATTTCTATCATGAAATATAGAAGACCTATCATGAGTCCTGAGGATGCTGGGTGGCTCTCTACAAATAAAATTCAAATTCTTACGGGTATAAAGAAAAACATAATATTTGGTACTTCTACTACGGTCAGTCCCCTAAAGAAGTTGCTTTTATGGGATTTAATTGAAGTTAAAAAGCCAAAAAAAGCAGTGGGACGTGCTACATACTATAGAATAAAGTTCAAAAATGAACTAATCAAAGAGTACCTTAAGAAGGTGTATTTTGAGAAGTTCCAGAGTAATAGTTAAATCTCTATTTCTAAGTGTTTCCAAGATTGCTTTTCTATGTCAAATAGGTCTTTCCTGAATTTCCAATAAACTCCATAAGCTAAATCTCCAACATAGATTCTCTTATCAAAAAGACTTGGATAGAATAGTTTAATGGCATTTAAAAAACCTCTAGATCCTCCAGGAGGCAAGTTTATTAATGATACAATGCACTCACTACTTCTACTCCACGAAGTAGTCACTCGTGGTAATTCATTTAAAGCTGAAGCAAGACGTAATGCTTCATCCTCATCAAAATCGCCAACTATTAGTGCACTTTCTACAAGACCCAACATTCCCGCACTGGCTCTTCTTACAATAACTTTATTTTCTCTGAAAAATTTGAGTTTCTCGCTGAGTCTATTTGCACCAATCCTAAGCTTTTTTCTTAGATCTATGAAAGATATTTCCTTCTTATTCCAAACGTATTCTAGGATTTCTAAATCCTTTTCATCGAGATTTTTTATAACTTGAGGTGAAACCTTACTTAACGTATGTAAGTTATCTATGGGCCCCTCTTCCATTATCTTTTTGAGAAAGACTCCCCAGCTGTACCATGGAATATTCCATCTTCCGTTTCTATTATCATAAAGACGAACATTAATATACCTCACATCAAAACCATCTATTCTCATTATTCTATAAGATACTGATCCTAGCTGCTTCGACAGTTTACTAGCAAATCTATCTAATATTGAGTAGTATGTATTTGTGTGTGGGCCGAGAAAAACCAATAGAGCGGGGTTTGGACCATAAGGTATTTCATGAGCATTACAAAAGTATGGGTGCTTCTTTAATACACTAATGATTTCACTCCAATTTCCACCTGATTCAAAGAACACCAAATATGTAGATAGCCCGATCAACCAAAAATTAATTGTATCTTTCCATATAAGGATATAGCGTCGTCTAAGAGAATTAATGTGATTAGAGAGGGTAGCTTCCTTTATCTTCAGCGCCTTGGCAATTTGCGAACTTTTACTTGGTTGAAATCTGAGAATATACTCCAGTATTAATTTATCTGTATCTGAGAATTTAGTGGCATATGTGGTCATATATTCTTCAAGGATTAGCGCATATTTTTCGAAATCTATTTTTTCCCTATACCTGTTTAGTCTCCAAAAAAGAGGCATTATCTCAGATAAAAATTTTCCATTGCTGACAACGTTAAAATCTATAAATCCTTTTACGGGTCTATAGACAAACTTACCACAAAATGTTTTTTCTGGAGACTTAGCTTTCCAAAGTTCAATCCAAAGTTTTCTTACTTCTTCATTATTTTCAACTCCGATGTATGCATATAGCATTGCTAAATCATCCGATTCTTCTACATCTTTAAGATTGGGTGGCATAAATAATTTGAATACAAAAAAGCGAATTGCAGCTCTTAGTAGATCATCATCTTGCAAAAATAATTCAGGAATAACTAATATATTGTCATCTGGTTTTTCTGCAGCTCCTATAGCTATCTTAATTGTGCTAATATCCAGCTCTCGCCTAATCCCTAAATATTCTCTGCATTTCAAAATTTCTTCTTTTAAGATATCTTTTATTTGATTAACAATACTCATGATACTTCACAAAACATCATTATGAATTAATAACTTATAAATATTCAAAAAATAAAAATAAAAATGGCGAGGGGTGAGGCAGCTTGAGCGTGCCTCACACGGGGCATATGCCCCGACCCGATGACCCGCTATCCATCAATTGGCCAAGGCCAATCGTCATCGGGTGGCCAATCTGGTTCTGGGGTTGATTTGAGCACCATCTTAGCTCACCGAGAAAAATAAAGCATGAAAAAGCTTCTCATTTTTGTAACAAAAATATCAGCACCAGAAAAGCTTAAAATTCAAATCTGACATCGTAGATTTGTTCATTTTTAGTAAAATGAGCTAGGAAATCCCTAAAGTGATTATGGAGCTTATCTGTAAAAAAATTCGAAAAATCACAACCTAAGTTAAAGAAAATTACTATCTTTATATAAAGAATCAAAGGATCCAATATGATTCGAATTTAAATATTATTTAGTAGACTTTCCGATGCGTTATAAGACCATTTATTAGATAAAAACATTTAAATTAAAACAGAAAAATTTAGTTATTTTTAATATAATTCAAGGCTGGTATGATAAATGCTCGATTATTGGATTCAAAATGGAGATGCCTTTTATCTTAAACTTCAGAAAGATTATAATGTAAAGAACGTAGAAGAAACATTGAATTACCTTAATGAGCTTTTTGATACGATCTTCAGAAGAGATGGATCATTAACTATTTTTTCACGAACATTCTTTAGTGCACTTAATATTAAAAATTTAGAGGACCTTATACTGAAGGTTCAAAAGTCATTCTCAAATTATAAGGAGAGCAAGAATAAGGCTTGTATAATTTGTGGAAGGGATGGCGCAGGTACGGGAAAGGGATGGTTCTATCCATTTATTATCACGAAAGATAAGTTCCCGAATATTTATCCTAATGCCAAGATAGATGCTATAACTTTTTGTAGGGATTGTGCTCTCCGCAGTTTACTTGCATACCATAACGTATTCTTTAGTGCACAGAATGATTATCTTACGTTTGTATTATTTTTCTCTGATAACGCAGAGTCCCTAATGTACATACTAGAAAAGATAAAAAGAGAGGAAGCAGCCGAATACTACTTCAATATGAAATCTCTTGATAAAGTGTACTTTCCATATGAGTACCTTGCAGTTTTGCTTGACGCAATGACCTACAGAATTGAACGTGAAGAGCTTTTTAAGAGATCCCTTGGAGGTATTGTCTTCGGCTTACCAATTGGTAAAAGTAAGAAGAAAATCTTCGATTATGCTGAAGTTGTTACAAGACTAAATGATGTCATAAGGGCTTTCTTTAATTTCAGATATAGAATGGAAAAGAAATTTGGCGCTTCTGGTACTAATTACTTTAAAATACTATTCCAAAGTTTAAGAAGAGATCCAGGGCAAGATAGAGGCGATTTTATCGATAGAAATCAATTCTTTAGGTATATAATTAGATATGGTGAAATAAACTGGAAGATTGCTGAGAATATTTTATTCTATAATATTAGAGCTGAGAGGAGAGGGTATCCTCCACCATATTTTACGGATTTCATAATATCAGTTTTGGAGGTGTTTAACATGTCTGAGAAAGAACTATTTGAAAAAGTTTCTAATATGGGGTATAGTTTGGGAAAATCCTTATTGCAGACCGAGAAGGATCCTAAAAAGGCAAAGCAACTTGCATTTGAGCTCAGACGGAAGCGAAAGCTGGAAGAATTTTTGGACGAACTAAATTTGATACAGCTCCATGCGGAAACAACAATCGATGATAGGCCATTTAGGGAGAATGAAAAACTCTTTCCAAAGCTAAAAGTATTTTTCCTTATTGGGTTTGCTAATGCGATCTTTTCTAAAGAAAAAAGCTAAATTAGGGGGTTGAGAAGATGAGAGCAAGGTTTATGGAGTTAACATTTTTAACAAAATTAGAAAAAACAAATGTTAACGCTAGCGGCACCGAGGGCAATATAACTGTTTTAAAGAAGACCGAGGATATTGATGGTACACAGAGAGTATATATCTCTGGAGCATCAATAAAGTACGCTATAAAGACCTATTTGAGTGAGTTAGGATGGAAACTATCTCCCATAAAACGAAAAACAAAAACAGCACAAATTACTACTCAATGTGATGAAGAAAAATATATTGATGACGATTTGTTTGGATATATGGATACCGAAACTGATAAGAAAAGGATCGCACCCGTTAAGACAAATGGTATGATATCAATATTCCCCTATAAGGGAGATATTGATAGAGGCGTTCGCTTTGACCCAGAAGGAAAAGAGCATAGCATGTTTGATTTAGAAATCACAACGAATGTGTTCAGATCAAATTGGGCTATTGAACTAGACAGAGTTGGAGTCATCGAGTCAGAAAATAAAGAATTACCTGCTGATGAGAAAAATAAGCGAGTGAAGGCCCTTCTAACAGCAATTCTAAATCTATGGAGTCGAGTTAAACAGACAAATTATCTAACCAAAATGTCACCCGATATTCTTGTACTGGTGTTTAGAGACGACAAGACATTGACAGTCGGCGATAAGCTTCGAATCGATGAATCCTATAATCTAGATATTGATGCACTAAAGGAAGTCTTAGATTATCACAAAGATGGTATTAAAGAAGTTTACATTGCAGGATTCGGTTCCTTCCTGAACAATTGGGATGAATTAGTGAAAGAACTAAATGGCTACTTAGATGGAAAAGTAAAAGTGATGAAATTAACAGAGTTCAAGAATTTAGTTCTTAGTGAAGACTTTAAGTTTTTCTAACAAAAAGGTGACTCTTTTTGAAGGGGGTACAATTTAACATACGAGGTGAGTTTGCACATTTTAGAAATCCATACACTATTTCATTTTTTGAAACACTATTGGCCCCTCCCAAGACAACTATCGCAGGAATTCTGGGTGCTGCAATGGGCCTTGATGAGAAAGAAACTATAGAATTTACGAAAAAAATTCGTGCTGGTATTAAAATTAGAAAAATTGCAGGATTCATGAAGGAGTTAACTACGTTTTATAACCTAAAATCAAAAAAGGAACCTACAAAAACTCCAATTCTTCGAGAGGTAATAGTAAAACCAGAATACACAATTTATATTGGTTCTGAGGATGACGATTTAGTTGATCAAATAATTTCTGCATTGAAAGCACCAGAGCATCCGCTCTATCTGGGTATTAGTGACTATATAGCTCAACACGACTCAATAACAGAAGTAGAGTTTTCCGAAATTGAGAATGACTCCTTTGAGTGCGTTATACCATATTCAAAAGATATAAAGTATATTCCAGAAAACATTAATTTAAAGCCAGGCGCATTTTACATCGCGCCTAAAGTTTATCGAACGGTGCTCGAATATAAATATTCACCTAAAGGAAGAATTCCTGTACGATTTATTGATCTCATTATGTTCTATGGTTACACCCTTAAGCTTAGTAAAGCGATGAAAGCTTTTAAAACTTCAAAGGGGGAGGTAGTGTATCTAATATGACCCTGATGGCAAAAGATGATGAAACGCTATTACAACATTCTCTTAATACTCTAGAAAAAGCAATGGAGCTAACATCACAGATAAAAAATAATAATTTAAGGCTATCCTCTCTACTTGCAGCTGCTTTACATGATATGGGCAAGGCTGATTCTCGCTTCCAGAAATACTTAATTGGGGGACCTAAACCTCCTTCACACCCTCTTCTTAGTTTACCTATAGCTCATTATGTTCTTGAATCAATAGATTTGCCCGTTACCTTTAAGCAATTAATTCTTCTTGCCATTGCATCACATCATTCACCGTTTAAAAAAAGCTTATATGATAAAGTTAGTCTAAATTTGGGCATTCAATTGGATGATAATGCAATCTCAGAATTGAATGAAATGATCTCTACAATTCTAAATAAAATAGGTCTAGAGTGTAAAATTTCTCTTTCTCTAGGCGCTTTGGAAAAACCAATAGTCGTATTTGAGTATGCAAAGGAGTATGTGATCCACGAGGCTAATTTTGAAATGAGAAATTTCTTCTCGATAATTTCTGGAACCCTTATGGCCGCAGATTACTATGCAAGTTCTCATAAGGAAATACCTCGACCCAAGATTCCAACAAGTTATGTTCCTATGCCTTATGATTACCAACTCAAAGCTTCCAGAATTAAAGGCAACCTGTTCATAATGCTTCCAACTGGAAGTGGTAAAACTGAAACGGCTCTATATTGGGCCTCCTCAAACTTCAAGAACAAGCTTTTTTACGTGCTTCCAACAACAACCACAATAAATGCTATGTTTCGTCGATTGAGAGAAAAATATAGCTTCGAAAAAAGACAGATTAGCTTTTATCACAGCTACGCAGATATGTTTTTGTTTATCGAGGGAGATGAAAATGAAGAAGACTTGCTCTTCTTTAAATATTTCCTGTACCCCATTTCTGTCACGACACCCGATCAGCTAATTTTAACCCTCCTAAATCATAAGAGATATACCCTCAAAAATTATGGGTTCCTTCGATCCACTTTTATTTTTGATGAAATTCATACATATGATGCAGAAACATTTTTCCTGATCAAGTATCTGCTCAAGTATTTGCAAGAATACGACGTAAAAGTATGTGTGATGAGTGCTACATTCCCAGAAAAATACAAGGAAGAGTTAGAATTTCTTAACGCGGTAGATCTCCTTAGTGCAGATGAAGTTAAATCAATCTACAAGTCTACTAAGAGAACCATCCCTATAGTCTATCAGGATAGCATTTTTAATCATGTTAATGAAATAGTGAATGAATATGAAAAGGGAAAGAAGGTCCTAGTAGTTTTGAATACCGTTAAAAGAGCCCAAGAAATGTACTCCATACTTAAAGAAAAAGTAAATCGCATATTACTCTTTCACAGTAGATTTGCCTTTGGCCATAAAATTAAGAAGGAGGGAAAGATCACAGGTACTGGGACCGATAAAGAGTTTTGCTCACAACCACATATTCTAGTTGCTACTCAAATTGTAGAGGTATCTCTGGATGTAGATTATGATGTAATGTTTACTGAGGCTGCATATCCTGACTCTATCGTACAAAGAGCTGGACGTGTCAACAGAAGAGGTCTTAAATCAAAAGCTTTTGTAAATATATTTACTCCAGAAGCCCCTCATCCCTATAAAAAGCAGTACCTTGAAGTCTCTTTAGGCCTTTTAGAAGAAGTAAGTTCTAAATATAACTCTGAACTGGATTATGTAGAGCTCACTAATGACTTCTATAACTCCATATGGGACTATTTGAAAAAGGAGGAAGAAGATAGATATCAACGTATGTGGAAACTCTATCTTAACTACATCTTCTCCGCAGACTTAAGTGATATCAGAGTACAAGAACTTTTGAAAACTCGCAGTGGCATTCTAACAATCCCTGCGTATCCAAATACCTTCAGATTAAAAATTGAATGCATAAATGAAAAAATTGAGAAATTAACTTCCAAAATAAGGAAACTGAAGAAATCTCGCGAGAAAGAAAGGCTTAAACGAAAAAGAATGAAGTGGGTAAGGAGAAAAAGGTTGTACCTTGTTAACGTACCAGTTTTTTATAAGGACTATCTTGAATATGACAAGTATCATAACGAGTTTTATGTCACGCTCAAATATGACACAGAATATGGCCTAAGAGATGAAATGGATAACATGATTTGAGTGGTTCATATGGACGACGAATCTATTAACAAACTTTTGAGAAAATTACAACTAGGCGGGACGCAGATTAACTATTATTTCATCTGTAAAACGAAATTATGGCTCTTTTCCCATAAGATAACATTCGAAGACACTTCGGACTTGGTCAGGCTCGGAAAGTTGTTACATAAAATGTACTACAACAAAGAAGAAAAAGATGTAATTATTGATTCTATTGCTATTGACTTCATTAAAAATGGCAATGTGTTGGAGGTTCATGAAATAAAGAAAAGTGACAGAGAATTCGAGGCAGATAAATTTCAAGCACTATACTACCTCTACTTTTTAAAGAAAAAAGGGATCTCTAATGCCGTTGCTATAATAAACTATGTGAAGCTGGGAAAAGTAGTGCGTATCACCCTATCTGAAGAAAGTGAACGCGAAATCAAAGAAGTAATTGACGAAATCAAATCTATAATCTCTTTAGAAAAACCTCCAGAACCTGTTAAAATGAAGAAATGCACAAATTGCGCATATTATTACTTTTGCTGGGGATGACAAATAACAATGAAAAAGAACTTCTATATCACTCAGGATGGAATATTAAAAAGAAGAGAGAATACGATATACTTTGTTAACAAGGATAAACGTGTGCCAATCCCTATCGAGCAAATCCACACTATCTACATAACTGGAAATGTAACTCTTTCATCTCAAGTTCTGCGACTCCTCTCTCAAAAGAAAATTGAGGTTCACATTTTTAACAAGCATGGATTTTATACTGGTTCCTTTTACCCGAGGGAAAAATACGTCTCTGGCAGTTTGATAATAAAACAAGCTGAACATTATTTAAACCATCAAAAAAGAATTTACCTGGCAAAAAGCTTCGTTAGAGGGGCCGCATTAAACATCAAAAAGAATTTAGCATATTTTAAAATATCTGGAGTTTCAAACGAAATAGACCTAATACTCGCAGAAATGGACTCTGCAACCTCTATATCTGAAATAATGAATATTGAAGCCAGAATCAGAATAAAATACTACGAGTCTCTCGATAGTATTCTTCCTGAAGATTTCTCTTACGTCAGAAGAACAAGACAACCACCAGAAAACAGATTCAATGCACTTCTGAGCTTCCTCAACTCTCTTCTCTATTCAACAATCTTAGCAGAACTCTATCACACACAGCTCAATCCAACCATATCCTATCTGCATGAACCATCTGAAAGACGCTTTTCTCTTGCATATGACATTAGTGAAATCTTTAAACCATTTATCGTCGATCGACTGATATTCTATCTGATTAATAAACGAATAATAAAAACCACACATTTTATTGATGATCTAAACGCATGTCTCCTTAATAGCGAGGGAAAACGTATTGTTCTAAGATACTATGACGATAGGCTAAAAAGTACAATTAAACATAAAACACTAAATCGCTCTGTCTCTTATCAATTTCTTATACGTTTAGAGGCCTACAAACTCATTAAACATCTTCTAGGATTGAAAGTCTATAAACCCTTTGTAATTTGGTGGTAATACATGTACCTGATAGTAGTTTATGATGTGGCGGTAGAACGAGTAAATGCTGTCAAAAAATACCTTAGGACTCAATTAACATGGATTCAAAACTCTGTGTTCGAAGGAGAAGTCACCCCTTCTCAATTTGAGGAAATAAAAAGCGAAATTAAAAACCTTATCGATGAAAATCACGACTCGGTAATCTTCTATATCATGAAATATCCGAACTTCAAAAAAGAAGTAATGGGTGTTGAGAAGGGATCTGTGGAAAATATCTTGTGAATATCCCTGAAAATTTTTACTCAATTACTTTCCAAAAATAACTTATCTGGTTTGTCAACTCAGAAATTTCCAACATCACAATGTTATATATTTTATGTTCATAAAATATTATATATAAAAAATGGCTTATTTCCGCAAATTGAAAAATATAAACGTCTTTAGATGAATTTATCACAAGGAAAATCAAAATTTTCCAGTTTTATGATCTAAACACGTTCTATTTCAAAAAATAAGCAAAATGAGAGTGTCGGAGATCTCTTAGGAGATCACACTGTTATAGGGATCTTGGAACCCTTATAAGCAGAAAAAGGAAGGAAAAAGCTTATTTACCCGAAAAAAGAAATAAACCACGCCTG
>JBECUL010000028.1:0-3222 GCA_040225955.1 Candidatus Asgardarchaeum abyssi
AGTGAAATATAAGAGAGTAGTATAAAGAGTTCTTCTGAAAAGATGAGAATCATTATAATAAGTACATATGTTGCGGATACGATTATATCATTTATTGTAGATAGAATAGGATAGACAATAGTGTCCGGATCTACACCTTTCCTATATGCGAATTTACCAATAAGAGGGGCAAGAAAGAATATAGAGACCGTTGTTGGGATAAGCATAGACAGTAAAACCACATAGAGTATTATTTGAAATGAAGTAATTTGTGTGGGCTCTAGCATAATATAAACTGTGTAGGATAGAAGGGCAATAACTAAAGCATTGGCAAGGCTCATAAAGAAGATGCTAGCCTGTAAACTATAAAAGTAATTAGTATTTTTCCTGATACTTGGCCTTATAAGGCCAACATGAAGTCCTGTAGTTAAGCGTCCTGAAAAAATGCCACTTATATTTCCTCTTACAGTAAGAAGAGCTGGATACATAATTAGGATCCAAGGCATCTTTATAACAAAAACAGCAACTAAAGAGGTAATAAAACCAGCAATGAGTCCTAGTATGTCAAATAAAAGAGATGAAAAAGCTTCTAAAAATACACCAAGAAATGATTTAGACTTGACAGTCATCACTCATCCCGCTTAGCGTTCTCAATAAATTTTTGTTTTAAAAATATGAAAATTATAAACAAAAGCCTAAAAACTGATTGGAAAAAGCGAGAGCCGTTAACGATAGTGAACCAGAGGATATTAGTAAGTAGTAAAAATAGAAAGTATGCTGAGAAATATGGTTTCAAGAAGCTTATAATTATTTTTCTTGAGATTCGAGTAAGCTCTAGTAATGGTGTTTTATACATGATACCCATTACTGGTAATATGAGTGCAGCTGCCATTATATTCACCAGCTTTATTTTGCTTGCCGATTTATACTTACCTCAGTATTTCTGCAACAAATCTTTTCAAGTCCAATCAAATTATTATTTTGAGTTATGATGGTAATGATGGTATAAGTACTCCGAAACGTATTTTAAAACTTTTCGAAAAATACCGAAATTAAACCAAAATGTTTATAAAATTTTCATTAATATATGTTTTTATCCGGAGGTTTTCCGATGATTAAAATTGACAATATTGATTTTAAAATTCTCAAAGAGCTCCAAGAAAATGGAAGAATTACGCTTGCAGAAATCTCACGTAAGATAGGTGTACCTGATTCAACAGTTTATGATAGAATCAATAGATTAAAAGAAAAGGGAATAATTATGGGTTTTACAGTAGTTCTTAGCAAGGAAAGGTTAGGTGTAAAGACAAAAGCCTTAGTTGGTATTGAGACAAAGTCAGAGAACTATAATGAGGTAGCAAGAGAGCTTTCTAAAATTGACGAAATACTTGAAGTATATGGTGTTACAGGAGAATTCGACTTGATGATAAAGATAGAAACAACATCAACAGAAGAATTAAGTAAAATTCTGAATAAAATTCGATCCATGAAAGGCATTGATGACATCTTCATCATGACAGTCCTAGAAATATTTAAGGAGGAGGTAAAACTTCCTTTAAATAAAATAGTTAAAACAAATTAAGAAACTACGTCTTTCGCCCCTCTCTCAATACCTAAATTATCAAAATTCGTATCAAAGCTAATAATACCTTTTAGATTGCTTGTTATTTTCGCCTCACTTCTTCTATGGCAAGGGTTTCTTCAACAGCAATCGCAACGACTTTGTGGATTGCTTCTGGTATTGTAAGATTCCATCTTGCTTGGTATTATGAATACGATCTAAGCTTCGTGAAAGGGTTCACAGCTGGTAAACTTTCATAGGAATGAGTGAGTTTTTATCTACCAACTGCTTTCCCATCATCGAGGCTGACGCTCCTAATAGGGGCCTTTAGGGTAACCCCGGAGCCTACATCTGAAGGTTCAAGACCGCCACAACACCCCTATCAAAGATTAGGTGGCACTTTTTACATCTCATCAACTTACCCTCATAGGCCGTTACGCGGCCGGAGCAGAAAGGGCAGGTCCTAGAAGAATTTTTCGGATTAACATACCTGATCGGCAAGCTGAGCTGACCTAACTTGTATTTCTAATATTTCTTTTTATTTTCCTTTCATTGCATCACTAATGCTAAAGGAGCCGAACAAGTATATAAATCACTCTAAACCGTAACAGTTTCAAAAGGGAAGAATTATATTCTTTTCTGGCATGCATTTTATAATTTGCGTTTCTATTATAGAGACTGCGGGAGTAATATTAGCCAACTTAACACTATTGTTTTGGATTGTCTCTTATTTTTTGAATTCAACATAAAAGGTATGGGCATCAATTATTACTTTCCCACAGTGATATGAAAAATAGCATAAGTAGTACAAGTTTGGTGATATGTATTTCTTTGAGCATCTTGTCTTAGAAAATTTGATTGATTAGGAAGAGAAATCTTTTTTATAGCCTACGTATGCGTCACATTTATTGAAAACGTTCATCTCATATAGCTGGCTATTAGTGTTATTTTCCTCTTTTTTGCTTCTTCCTCAGCTGATGGGTGGATCCAGTAACCAAACATTAACGCATAAATTTCATCACTTATAATTTCCCTTAACCTATCAACTACAGAACCAAATTTCTCTACATCACTACGATAAATTCTTGACTTACACTCGCCTATAACTACTATTCGTTTTCCATTCTTATTGCCTGCACCATAAAGATTTATTTCTATCTCCTCAGCATCAATTTTGAAGAACTTCCTATCTAAACTATCTATATCAATACTCTCATGCCTATAAAGCCATCCGGGAACAACAACACGAGCTATGTCCTCCAAGCCAAATCCCACAGTATCACTAAGCCTTGCTACACTAACCGAAAGATTCCTAACAGCCTTCGACAACCTATTTATCTGTTCCTCGGTTCTTCTTTGTGCCTCGGCAAGTTTGTTAACGGTTTCTGAGAGTCTGTCTAGACGCTCCTCAGTCCGCCTTTGTGCCTCGGCTAACTCGTTTAATCGTTCCTCGGTTCTTCTTTGTGCCTCGGCAAGTTTGTTAACGGTTTCTGAGAGTCTGTCTAGACGCTCCTCAGTCCGCCTTTGTGCCTCGGCTAACTCGTTTAATCGTTCCTCGGTTCTTCTTTGTGCCTCGGCAAGTTTGTTAACGGTTTCTGAGAGTCTGTCTAGACGCTCCTCAGTCCGCCTTTGTGCCTCGGCTAACTCGTTTAATCGTTCCTCGGTTCTTCTTTGTGCCTCGG
>JBECUL010000028.1:3232-28668 GCA_040225955.1 Candidatus Asgardarchaeum abyssi
GTCTAGACGCTCCTCAGTCCGCCTTTGTGCCTCGGCTAACTCGTTTAATCGTTCCTCGGTTCTTCTTTGTGCCTCGGAGAGGGCTAGTATTGAGGAATTTAGCTTTAATATATTTTCTGATAATTTGTCGACGGTTAATCGCAATTTATCGAACTCCTCTCTTGTGACCTTTATTTCTTTTACTTTGTCCTCTATGATTTTCACTATCACGTCGTAGAGTTCAGGCGTAAGAGTCATTAAATCACCAAGATATAATTCATACAAAAATATATAAACTATTTCCTTTTGTTTGGCTCAAAAACAGTTTTACTTGCATATACTCGGAATATTACACATCCTCTAATGCTACACTTATTAGGATCTGTGAGAATATATATCATCCTTTTTGTTTTGCTAAGGCTTCATGTATCTTTTTGACACGCAAAATATCCTTTTGCCGCTTACTCTTCTCATAGGAAGAAAGTTGCTCCTCCAAAGAGGATACGGGTACTTGTATTCCCAGGACGTTAACAAATACAGGAGACTCTAGCCTCTTATTAAGGGAAACCCATTTTCCTTCTATTTTCTCTTCCAGATCACCCATGACCTCAATGTTCACATCATTAATTCTAAATTTCCCATAATATGAGCGAAAATGTTCAGTTTCTCCAAATGAAACATCTTTTATCTTGTATTGCTCCCAAAGTTTGTTTAGTCTTAAGGCATCGTCTTTTGTGGTTAAAATATCAATATCCTTCGGTTCAATGTCTACACCTTGGAGAGCTAGGCTGAGACTACCTACAAGCACCCAGCGGATACCTTTATTTTTAAGATCCTCGACAACAAATTTCAATACGTTAAGCACTCTCTCAGG
Source organism: Candidatus Asgardarchaeum abyssi (assembly GCA_040225955.1). Lineage (GTDB taxonomy): Archaea > Asgardarchaeota > Asgardarchaeia > Asgardarchaeales > Asgardarchaeaceae > Asgardarchaeum > Asgardarchaeum abyssi. Next base: position 4,086 of record JBECUL010000028.1, read on the forward strand.
AATCATTTCATATCACTCAATTGTTTGTATGACATTTGTAGTAGAGAATACTAACATCCTTAAACTTTAATATTTATCGGGATTTTTTATGAAAAAAGAGATAATTAGCTCAACAGTTATATGAATTGCAATTTTAAACATAATTGCTTACACCCACATCTTATGGTATTTCAGTAATACATATGACAATAACTTAGAGATAGCCTCAAGACTTGTTATGAGTGTATTCAATAACCTCTTCTGGATTTACATAGTAATTAGTGCCTACTCAACCAAGTTTCTTGGCTTAAGAGAATAATCATAGCTATATATTAGTGCTCTATATTTCTTTGCGCTAATAAAAAGAGAATATTAGAATTCCTTAGTTACTTTAGATATTTATTAAACCATCCGACCATCTCCTCAAGTCTCTTCTTTCTATGTTTTGGCTTACCTTTCCTTGATAAGTTATGGTTCTCCTTTGGGAACAGCACAAGTCTCGTATCAATTCCTCTCATTTTTAAGGCTGTGAATATCTGAAGTGCTTGGTCAAGCCAGCATCTGTAATCCTCTAAACTGTGAATTATGAGTAAGGGTGTTTTTACATTCTCAACGTACTTTATTGGGCTCTGGTCCCAATACTTAGCAAACCATTTCTCATCCCAGAATGGTCGTTCGAATCCTCCAGCAATTTGATCCTCATTAAAGTAAAATCCTATATCTGTGGTTCCGTAATCACTAATCCAATTTGCAATAGACCTTTGTGTCACTGCAGCTTTGAATTTATCAGTATGTCCTATGATCCAATTTGTCATAAACCCTCCATAACTTCCACCTGTAACTCCAAGTCTTTCTTTATCAATAAAGTCGTATTTTTCAAGTACGTAATCTAGAGCTTCCATTAAGTCTTTATAGTCCCTATCTCCGTATTTCCCACGGATATCTCTAAACTCTTCAGAATACCCTGCACTACCTCGTGGATTTGTGTATATTACGACGTATCCCTCATTAGAAAGTACATGAAATTCATGCATGAACCCCTCTCCATATGTTGTAGCTGGACCACCATGGATTTCGAGAATAGTGGGGTACTTTTCTCCCTCCTTAAAATTCACTGGCTTTAAAATCCATCCATCAATCTCTACACCATCGCTTGCTTTAAAAACAAAATGTTCTGGCTCTTGTAATTTGATTTGACTTAGAAAGCCATCATTGAATAAGGTCATTCGCTTTAGCTTATTAAAGTCATAGATGTATACCTCTGGTGGTTTAGTTGAAGTCATAATTACTGATGCAATTACCTTCTCGCTTACGGAGAAGCTATCCACTACAAATTCCCCTTTTATTACAGGAGATATGCTACCGTTAATATCTACTTTGTAAACATGCACAAATCCACTATCAGCAAGTGAAAAATAAATATAATTGCCTACCCATTGAAGGTCCAAGCTTGATGAAGGGCCTCTGATATCGCAATTCATCGGGTTTCCTGTTCCCATGTCCATGTCTGTAAGTAACTTTATAGTTTTATCTTTTAATGACAGAATCCAAACTTTTGTATGCGAAGACAAACCTCTTGGAAAATTGTGTCCTCGGAATGCTAAAAGTTGATTATCTGGGCTAAATTCCAAGTCACGGATCAAGAAATCATCGTTTGTCAATTTTATACTCTGGCCGGTCTCTAGATCATAAATGTAAATATTATGTATGTACGGCTTTAGCTCATATTCCTTCACTATGTACGCTATCTTTTTACCATCTCGACTCCATCTTGCAAAGGTGACATTGAAATCTCCACTCGTTACTTGGGTATAATTTCCACTCTCTACATTGATAATGAATAAGTGTGAAGATGTGTTATATACAAAGCCCTTTTCGTTATACCATATTGGGATTTTCTCAATAACTTTAATGTCCTCATCAGGCTCACCAACGGTGGATAGAAAAAGTATCTTCTTTCCATCTGGAGACCACTGGATATTCTCAATGCCCCCTTCCATCTTTAGTATCATTCTGGGTTCATATCTTCCATCGATGCGCATAACCCATAACTCTTTACCCTTTTCTTCCTCTTTAAGGGTCCTTCTCGAGATAAAAGCAAAGTGTTTTTCATCTGGAGACCACTCTGGTGATCTGTCACTAGGTCCATTTGTTATAGACTCGTAATCTCCTGTCTCATTATTTAAAATCCAGATTTTGGATATGTATTTATCTTCTTCAAAGCTTAGCTTAGTTACCGTAAATAGTGTATACTTCCCGCTGGGTGATATTTTTGGGTCGGAGACCAACGTTAATTTTTCCAAGTCCTCTATTTTCAAACCCCTTTTCATAGTAATTCACACCATAATAGCTTAGTTTTTCTTAGATTAGAAAAGCCCTATTAAATAATGTTTGTGTTAAGTGAAATACAAATTAATGTTTTTATATCTCCTCATTGCAGTCATGAAAGAAAAAGTGTTAGGGGGATAAATATTTAATTTTATAATTTTTCCCCCTAACAATATGTAGTCTCAAAACTAAGTGGCCAGCATCAATTGCAATTAAAAATGATTTAAGGTGAATCGCCATACATTTAAAAGGTTGTGTGCGCAATAGATATTAGAAATGACTAAATTTTAATAGTGCGTCCTTCAAAGTAGGAATCAGATAAAGATGGTAAGTTCAAAATGTAGGTGACACGTTATTGGATACTGAAATGCCAAAATTTTTAGAAGAGCTTGAAAATTGTAAGTTATGCGAATGGCAGTGTGGTGTGGATAGGCTCTCTGGAGAACTTGGAGTATGTAAAATGGGGGTTCCGCAAGTAGCAAGTTGCCAGCTTCATCCGGCACCACCGCAAAGTTATACTATATTTACAGCTGGATGCAATTTTAAATGCTTAAATTGCCAGAACTGCTTTATTGCACACTACCCAGACATAGAAACGCCAATAAGAGGCTATGTAGACCCCAAAGAACTTGCAATAGAATCTATTGCCGCAATAAAATCCTCTATAGGGAAACTTATAGGTGCGGATCGCATATTTTTCAGTGGCGGAGAACCAACAATACATCTGCCCTATATAGAAAAAATAGTGGAAGAGGCTAGAAAAATAGATCCCGAAACAAAAGTGAATTTTGATACTAATGGTTTCCTAACAATGGATTCTCTGAGGCGAGTGCTAAGATTCACAACATCTATAACTTTCGATATTAAAGCCTACAATGATGATGTTCATAGAGCATTAACTGGAGCTCCGTCCGAGCCTGTTTTAAGTAATGCCGAATATATTGCCAGATATGCTAGAGACAAGTTATGGGAATATAGAATTTTAGTAATACCTGGAATTATTGATGTGGACGAAATAAAAGCGATATGTGAATTTATAGCATCTATTGATCCATCGCTGCCGATATGTTTTCTTGCCTTTAGACCAAATTTTGTATTGGACCAGCATATGGGTGCGACATGGAAACTGATGAATAAAGCTGTTGAAATAGCACGTAAAGTTGGATTGACAAATGTAAATTGGGCGGGAGGAACGAATATACCGGGGTATGAACTAAAAGATTATGACAAGCTAAAAACTAAAATTTCAGGATATTATAAGCATGAATGGGCTCTAAAGGCTGCAGTATACGCTTTCAAAGTTGGTTGTAGAACCCATCCGAGAAATTGTGGGAGTTGCAATATTAAACTCAGTTGCCCAGTTAAAAAATATGTTCCTGAAAGAGTAACCTAAAAACATGATTTAAGCTTAGAGAAAGTTAATATTTATAGTTAATAATTACATGATTATCTAATTAAGGAGGATATCATCTTGGAGAAATATACTACGATTTCGATTTCAATAGAAACAAAGAGAATGCTTGAAAAGCGAAAAAGAACATGGATTGGGATCGTTTTCTAAGATCACTTATTGAAAGGTTAGAAGAGTTAGAAAAGATAATGGCCGCAAAAGAGTTAGAAGGAAGATTTACTGAAGATGACGAAAAGGCTGTTATAGAGTCCATGCTTCAGCACAGGAGGAACATAAAATTTCGAGAAGTAAATTTGCAAAGATAATAGCTTTTTTATATAAAAAGTGAGGAAAAATATAACCATGATATCACAATGTATAGGTGATCATATGAAATCATCAGTACGCGTAGGTATTATTGTAGGACTCATAGCTGGTATTGTTGCAACACTTGTTGAAGCATTTGTAGCCTATAATGAATCCCTTCACTCCCTATGGCCATGGGTTGGCTTTTTCTTATACACACCTGGCCTAGTTGTTGCATTACTGATTTCACTGTTCATGACACAATTATATATGAAAAGAGGAGCGATCCTTGATGAGAACTATGGTATCTTTCTGGGACTAACGATTCTTATAGTGTTCTTTGTGTTTGATAACTTAATAATTTTCCCGATTTTCGTGGCACCCGTTGTTTGGCCGTGGCAGGATTTCTTCTTTAACTTCAGATTCCCCGTAGGGCTCATTGATACACTTGCAAATGGATTCATATTTTTCATGATAGGCTGTTGGATAGAAAAGAAATATGTTACAAAAACGGATCCTAAAATGGAAAATCTATTCTTTAAAATCTTTAATATTGTGAAGTATGTATTTACGGGCCTAGCGGCTATTTATATACCTCTAGTTATAGTAGCCTTGATGCTTTCTGCAGATTATTTAAAAACAGAATCATTCCTCTCACCAATGGTACTGTTCATGACTCCTATTGCAAGTGTAATTTTGGTAATTCTCTGGTTTCTGGCAGCAAAAACAATACTTAAAGTTTCTACAATTGATTATGAATTAATCAGGAGTGCCACCTCTAGGCTTATAAAAATCGTAATTATTAACGGGATCATCAACGGGTTTGCATTCTTTTACGAAATATTCTTCCTATATCCATTTGGTCAAGGAGTTATTACATCCGCGTTTCCAGAATTGCCAATGTTTCATAAAGCGTTGATTCAAAGCTACTTGGTGGTGATTTCATTTCAAATGATCTTCATGTTACTTATGATATCGCTATTGCTTCCATTCTTACGATTATCAAAACGCGGTTAACTTGTCTATCACGTTTTTCTATTTTATGGCTTCTATTGACTTTCTAAAAATACTCATATCTCTCCTCTAAGATGCATTTTTCATATTTTTTATTATCTCTTCTAATGTTGCTTAAGAAAAATCATATTTCCCTTAAGTTAATAACATCAATTTTTAGTTTATCAGCGTTTTCTATTATGAATTTGTCGCTGGTGATTAATGGATAATCGTAATATTGACTAGTGGCAACATGATAGCTGTCGAAATAATGAAGTTTTCTTGGATCACCAAATTTCTTATATAATCGTAATGCGGTGATAACAATAACTGGTGATAGTGGAAGTGATATATGAGGTATTGCTGATAATCTGCTAATTGTATTAATAATCATATCGATGTCGACACCCACCGAAAGAAGACATGTAACTAAGTCATCATAGAGAATTGATGATACATAAGCGATTATTTTATTATCAAGAATAAGATTAATAACCTTTTCAGAATGCTTAACAAGCTCATCTGCCTTAAAATAAGAAAGGAAAACATCAGAGTCGATAAGAAATTCTCCCTTAAGTTCTCTTTCTAACAAATTTTTCACCAGCCTCCTCTAACTCTTCAATGCTCCATGGGATTTTCTTGATGCTATGAGCAAAGCAACAATTGTTGCCTTTGACAAAACAGGAACATTGGCAAAAGGAGTTTTTAGAGTTACTCAAATAATTGTGAAAAACGGTTTTGGTTGAAAAAGAGATTTTAGAGTTCGCAGCATTAGCTGAAATATACTCAAATCATCCAATTGCAAGAGCAATAAGAGATGCTTATAAAGGGGAGATTGATAAGAGTTTAGCTAAGGAATATGAAGAGATAGCTGGACACGGTGTTAGAGCGAAAAATAAATGGGAGAGAAATAATAATCGGAAATGATAGACTTCTGCATAAATTTGACATAGAGCACAATACATGTTACGTAAAAGGGACTGTAGTTCATGCCGTCGTCGATAGAAAATATGCAGGGTATATAATAATATCGGATGAGATAAAAGAAGATGCTCTAAAGACCATAAGAGAACTCAAAAGGCTTGGTATTAAAAGAATAATGATGCTTACAGGCGATAATAAAGAAGCTGCGGAGCAAATAGCTAAGCAAGTAGACATTGATGAATTTTATGCCGAGCTTTTACCAGAAGATAAAGTTAAGATAATTGAAACTCTTGAAAAGAAAAAGTTCAAGGGAGATGATGCAATTATTTCTGTTGGCGACGGCATAAATGATGCTCCTATTATTGCAAGGGCGGATATTGGAGTTGCAATGGGTGCTCTGGGAGGCGATGCTGCTATAGAGACAGCTGATGTGGTTATAATGGATGATGCTCTTTTAAAACTACCTTTGGGTATTAGGATTGCAAGGAAAACACGAAATATCGTATGGCAAAATATAATTCTTGCTTTGGGTGTTAAATTACTTTTCCTAAGTCTTGGAATTATAGGACAAGCAACAATGTGAGAGGCTGTGTTTGCTGATATTGGTGTGGCTCTAATAGCCGTCTTTAATGCTATGCGTATCTTAAAATAAGCAAACAATAATACTTAAGAACAGAATATACTAATGTCTGGATTAGAAAATAAATCAAGAACTATAAATTATAATAGTATACCTAAATTATTATTAAATTTTAATTGATAAGTAGAAATAAAAGAAAGTTAAAATGCATCTAAAAACTAAGTTTGGCAAACTGGTATTTCTAGTCTAGTAAGATAAAACTTTAAGTAGGCAGGATTTACATAAGCGTAGGAGAGGAGATAATTTCATGAGTGAAATAAAGTACAAGCCGATAGGAATTATTCATTCCCCATTCAAAGAACCCAAGGGCACGCCTATACAACCAACAAGCGCTCGAGGAGTAAAGGGAACTGTTGAAATTTTTCCTGAGTATATAGAAGGACTAAAAGATCTTGAAGGTTTTTCACATATTATCCTAATATATCATTTCCATTTAGCAAAAAGGGGAACTTTAAAGGTAATACCATATATGGATAAAGAAATTCGTGGGGTTTTCGCTACTCGAGCACCAAGTCGTCCTAACCCAATTGGCATATCAGTTGTACGCCTCATTAAAATCAAGAGAAATATTTTGCACATCCAAGATGTGGATATTATAGATGGGACACCTCTTCTCGACATTAAACCATACGTTCCAGAGTTTGATATACACAAGGTAGAAAGAATAGGATGGCTCGAAAAAAGAGTAAAAAACCTTCATAAAGCAAGAGATAATGGAAGATTTATATAATATATGATTTTGTAGGAAAATCGCATAATAGATAAGGGAAATTATAATAGACTTGCTTAAATGAATCTCCAGTGCTTTTTCAGCCAAATTTTATATGACTCCAGTAAGAGAATTGGAAACCAGCCGAGTACAAGAGCAATTATCCAATCAATCCATGTAAGTTGTATTACCTCTAAGTTAATTCCCATTGCTTGTATTAGGATCAATTGTGTTTCTGGTACATACATTAATATGAGATGTGCTAGAGGGACTAACAAGATTAAAGGCCATGTGATCCAGTAATTATCTTCCTTCAATATCTTGTGAATAGGTTTGTTAAGCCTTCTCAGTGAGACTACTAGGGTGCACTCCGCTACAAACGCAACGGTGTGTAACATTGTACGTGCCTTTGCTTGAGCCCAACTCACTGGATCATCTACACTAACTTGAAATCTTGGAACATAACCTGCTTTATTAAAGTCAAAAACTGGAATAATTCCATGATATGTTGCAAAATATGCAATAGACATTGAAAGTGCCAACGAGAGGGAGAATATCATCAATGCATTTCTTAGAGGAATATTGAAAATACCCTCCGTATTTCTCGGCTTTTCTTTCATAACATCTCTACTAAGTCTATCTATGATTAGTGCAAATGGAGGCAATGAGTGAGCTGTCATAAATATATATATTTGCTGCCATGTATTCAACAAGTAGAATCCTGGGATGAGTGAAGATCCGAAATACACTAAAGCCTCAGCAAAGTTTACTGCAATATAAAAGAAGATTATAGCACGTATCTTTTGGAAGAGCCCTCTTCCCTCACGAATACCTACTACAATAGAGGTAAACGAATCATCAGCTATGATCATGTCTGCTGCTTGTTTTGCCACGTCAGTTCCAGAAATGCCCATTGCTATACCTACATCAGCCATAGAGATTGCTAATGCGTCATTTACGCCATCTCCTGTCATAGCAACAACTTGATCTCGCTTCTTATATCGTTCAATAATTATTTTCTTATGCTCTGGAGAAACTCTCGCGAAAACTGTAGTTCTCAGGAACTCATCATCGGTTAGGTATGGAATCTTGCGTCCTTCCACAGCTAAATCATTCTCACTAGCAATTCCTACTTGCATTGCAATGCTTTTTGCAGTTTCTACACTATCACCTGTTATCATTATCGGCTTTATCCCTGCGCTTTTTGCCTCAAAAACAGAGTCTCGAACACCTTCTCTTGGAGGGTCGATTATTGCAACAAAACCTAAGTATATCATATCGCTCTCGATAACTTCTCTCTCATTATCACCTTTTGGTGGTAGCGAATCCATATACTTAAATGAAAACGAGATCACTCTATAACCCTCTGAAGCAAAAAGTCTCGCTCTCTCCCTAATATGTTCCCTTTTATTTTCATCTAAAATTTCTATGTCAGCCACTTTGTCTTTTACAATGTAGTTACACTTGGGTAATAATACCTCAGTAGCTCCTTTTGTAAATACGACATATCTACCGTTTTCTTTATCCAGAAAAACTTTTGTCATACGTTTTAATTTTGAGTCGAATGGATAATTGCGAACCAGCTGAAATCTATTCTTATAAATTTCTGGATCAAGTTTTGACTTATAAAATAGAACTAAAATAGAAGCGTCTGTGGTGTCTCCAACCGCTTTATAAGCAATCTGCTCTCTTTTCTTATCTGGTCCCTTAACCTTTTCTTTAGTAATTGAACTATCGTTGTTAAGATAACCTGAAGCGAGAAGGTATTCAAGAGGCGTATACTGCTCTATTCTTACTTCGCCATCCCCTAGGGTTTCAGGTTCTTTTGTTATAATTTCTCTTAGATTTGGGTTTCCATCTAACTTAACTGATAAAATTTTACCTGAGGGCTCAAATCCAACGCCTGTGACACCATACAAGGCTCCATCAGAAGATTGAAATCTTGGAATCCAGACCCACTTTACAGTCATTTCATTCTTTGTTATTGTTCCAGTCTTATCTGAGCAGACCACTGAAACTCTACCAAGGCTTTCAACAGAGTTCAAGTCTCTTATTATAACTTGATGTTTAGCCATAGCCAAAACGCCAGTTAGTAGTATAATTGTGGTTAGCAAAGGAATATTAATGGGCATGATACTCATGGCTGTGATTAAGCATCTGACTATCTCTTTTATTACCAGCTTTGTGTTAAAAATGCCATTTACGAAAATAAGATTGTTTGTATAAAGGAGAAACATATTATATGTAATTGCAATACTGAGATATATTACAACAGCGAGTCCAAGATATTTAGCAAGTCTATTAACTTTCTGACGTAATGGTATCTCACCAGTACTAAGTTCCTCCAAATCCTTTGAGATTTTTCCAATTTCAGTTTGTCTTCCTGTCTTTACTACTAGTGCTGTCGCCGAACCTGCTGTTACATAAGTTCCTAAGAAAACCATGTTCTTTCTGCGAGAAAGTGGAGTGTCTTTATCTAAGGGAACATCGTGTTCAAATTTCTCTACTTCTTCTGATTCTCCTGTAAGCGGAGCTTCATTCACTCTTAAGCTTGATGCGCTAATGATTCTTGCGTCTGCTGGAACCCTATCTCCTTGATCTAGTTTTATTATATCTCCTGGAACTATTTGCTCTGAGGGTATTTCTATTATCTTGCCCTCTCTAATCACTTTACTCTTGGGAGCGGAGAGTCGTTGAAGTGCTTCAAGCTTAGTTTGAGCTCTTGCTTGCTGAACAATAGCCAGGGCTGCATTGACTGCTATTACTGATAACCATTCAATGACCTGCCCCCAAATCTCTGGTAAAATTAGAAATGCAAAAACTGCTAGGATAGTACTAATTATTAAATAGATATTTATAAGCCAGTTTAGAAGAGGGGCAATATATACCTTAAAAAGACTAGGTTTGATTTTCGGAATTACGTTCGGACCAAAAATAGCAAGACGTCTTTCTACTTCTTTTTGGTCTAACCCTCTTTCGATATCTGTTTTTAGCCGTTTTATAAGTTCTTCTAAAGGTAATGTATACGTTTCTACTTCACTCAATTCGAGTTCTTTTTCACCTTCCATGCTGTACATAGCCTCCCTGTATACTCCTCAAAGTTCTACGTAATTTGTTTGTATTAACAATATACAGTATTGTAATTAGCCAAAATAAATATTTTTGATTCCTAATAATATATATTTATTAAACTATTAGCCGCTTAAAATAGCGGAATAAACTCTACCAAATAAAAGAATCTTCAGTTTATTGTTTAAAACTAAATTCAAATAATGGTTTCGGTAGAGGAATTATGAAAAGGCGTTTTCTGACTTATTATAAAAAGAGAGGAAAGAGCTACCGATAATCATAAGTTGAATAACCAATGATTTCTTTCTCAACAGTTTTTATAATTCCCAAACTAATTTTTGCTGAAACATAAATTTTCCATTTACACCAAGCGTTGACACCGTAATATGAACTAGGAATGTTTTCAGGAATCTTTATGGAGAGTGTGTATTTCTTTGTTTCTCCAGCCTTTAATTTAATATTTTCTGCAATGTGCTCAATATACTCATAAAGAACTAGAATTTTTGATGATGTCCTGTAAAGTTCCTCATAGGGACATTTATAAGTCGCCCTGCTGAATTCTTCAACTCTAAAAGTGGCAGTTAAATCCTTAATAAATACATCTTCGCTAGCCGTAATAGATAGCAAGATATGTATAATCTCTTGTGTAAAATACTTTTCTTTATCAGTTTCTAGTAAAATATTCATCATGCTTATCTCCTATTATAAGATATTACATTACTTTTATCTTATTATTATTCATAAGTGTGTAAATAAATGATATGAATTTGAGTGATTATATGCAAATGCACTTTTTCTTTTATCATTCAAAATCTTCAAATTCCTTAGAACTGAGAAACTGGCAGCCGCATCTATCTATTTATTATATTATATAAACAAATAGAGAATTATATCACATGAATGGAGCTTTTGATTTGCTGAAATCAAATTGTAAACAAGACTTGGATCGTTGATATCATAAGCATTCCAAAAAATAAGCTAATAATCGCGATATGTTCCTCTCCATGCTTTAGTGACAATGGAAGCAGCTCATCGAAACTTATGAATATCATTATACCAGCAACAAAAGCTAACGTTACACTGAGCAAGAAATCATTAACAAAAGGATAGAGGACCAAAAAGCCTATTATTGCACCTACTGGTTCTGCAATTCCTGAAAGAAACGACCAGAGAAAAGCTTTTTTTCTCTCTCCTGTTGCATAATATATTGGGAATGCTACTGATACTCCTTCTGGAATATTATGTAAGGCAATTGCAACCAAGAGTAATAAACCTAAATTTATATCTTTTAGCGCTCCAAAAAATGCGACAAGTCCTTCTGGGAAATTATGAATAGCTATACCAAGGGCAACTAACAAGCTAGTTCTACCCAACTTTTCGTATTTCTCTTCAAAATCCTCAGGTGGATGTTCTTCTTTATACTCATGTGGAATAAAAAAATCCAAAACTGCTATTGCGAGAATGCCAATGAAGAAAGTAATATTTGCAAAAAGAAAACCAGTATCTATAATCGCCGTAAATAGTAATTCCATGAATGAGATATATATCATAACACCCGCAGAAAAACCTATAAATATTGATAAATGCACTCGCTTTAAATTCTTTATAAAAAGGACAATTAAACTACCAGCTCCTGTCGAAATTCCAGCGATGAATGAAAAAATAAACGCGATTATATATGCTTCCATAATAATCACCTATGCCTCATAAACCTCTATCTTAACTTCTTTAAGTTTTCTGAGGATTTAAGGAATGTGATACTTAATAAAAATTAGGAAAAATAAGTTTCCTCATAACACTTTTATTCTTCCAGAAGCTCAAACACATCCTTTCCTACACCACATATTGGGCATGCCCAATCTTCAGGTAGTTCCTCAAGAGGAGTACCCGGCTTAATTCCCGAATCGTGATCTCCTGCCTTTGGTCATAGACATATCCACAAACTGTACATCTGTACTTTTTCATTTTTTCTCCTTATGTACAATTATCTCCAAAAGCTTTATTCAAGCCATATTATATTTTTTCCACTTATTCTTAGATTTTTAGTAGCAAATTCTAACCATTTTTGAAAAACTTAATGCGTCTCTTAAGAATTATTCACCTCATCGTTTTTTATATTTTTATTATTATCAATTTATTATCAATTTAAGTTAAATCTCGCTGCTCAGCAATTCTTTTTACAAGATCATTAAATGTTTTTGCTACATTCTCTCCAGTTTTAGCACTTGTTTCTATAAAAGGAATATCGTATGTAGTAGCAAGATCTTTCCCCTCATCAAAGTTGACTGCTCTTTTTGATTCTAAATCCTTTTTATTGGCAACCAAAAATACTGGGACTTCACCACAGTTCTTATCTACTTCCCCCAGCCAGAATGGAACATTTTTAAAGGATTTTCGATTAGTTATGTCATAGCATACTAATGCTCCAGATGCACCCTTATAATATAGACTTCTGAGATAGTTAAACTTCTCCTGCCCCCCTGTATCCCATATATCCAAAATTATAGTTTTATCCTTTTCTTCAATCACTTTCCTAAGAAGATTTATTCCGGGTGTTGATTCATAAGTCTCGCTAAAATAATCTTTAACGTATCTTACCGCTAAAGCAGTCTTTCCAACAGAGATATCTCCTACAATTATAACCTTGAAAATATGCATAGATTTTTTCTCGAAATCATCCATTGAAATCACCAGACTTTTGGGTTATTAATAGTGATCAAAATTGTGAACAGAGTATTAACATGATCATATATCTAAATTTTAGCTAGGTGTAACATTTCTATTATCCTCTATATAATATTTTACAACTTAAGTTTTTACTTTTACTCTTTTGAATAGACTCTTGAAATATTCTTAAATCAAATGTGTCAGTAAAGAGTAAGAGTATATGTAGAGATTTAATAAAAATAGAATATGAAAACGAGTTTCTATAAATAAATAGAAAATAAAAAGAGAGGATATTAGTGTCGTTTTCGGAACATGATGATTACACCAATTGCTGCTAGAATTCCTGTTAATATTCCAGCATATAGGTATGGGTCCCCAACAAATAATCCTGTTAAGGGCTCTTCTCCAGTTGGTTCTCCTGTAGTAGCAACTGTAGTTATAGTAACTTGATATTCTTGAGACTCGGTTGTAACTCCGTAAATATCTTTAACTTCGATTGCGAATACCCATGTTCCTGTTTGCCAATCAGATGTATCAAGTGTGAGATAGTAATAGCCATCATCACTATTATAGCTAGCAAAGTAGGAGAATTTAGTACCATCAGGAGCGGTAAGTTCTATCTTTACACTATCAATTCCGTAGTCATCAGTTACTTTTATTTTTATTGTTAGTTGTTCTCCTATTGTTAGACTTTCTGGGTATATGACCTCTAAAATACTTGGAGGATTATTCCCTGGTACATCAGTAGTTTCAGTAATGCCAATTGTTGGGTCATGAACTAAAGTTCCATTGAATGCAGGATAGCTTAAGTACAATCGTAAAGCCTCTCCATCGCAGATAAAGCTAGCGTTAACATCAACTAGCAAGGTTTCATCTGTTGTTTCGTTTATCACAAGTGCCTTGTTTACCCATTTAAAGTAGCCATGCGTTACATTTTGCATATTTACAAATTCTATGATTTCTTCTCCTCCATATTCCATACGTTCTCTGAATTTGTGTTCAAGTTGAGTTAATGTTTGATTGCCTACGGATTCTGGATCGATGATAATTGATTCGTTCTTCATCTCTAGTCTGAATCTGTGTTCTTCTTTATATTGATGTTCCTCACCTTCTTCAACTGCCTCATCCTCTATGAAGATTCCAACCGCCAAACTGTCTTCCATGCTTAAAAATGGCCATCCAGATACCTCGAAGTCTATTTTTAGAGACAATCCACCATCAACAGTATATGTAATGTTATCAAGTGTTTCATTTACTGTATTTTGATAAAGATGCAAGACAAACCTTACGCTGACATTTTCCCACCAAAGTGACTTCATATCAGGTTTACCGTCCCAGCTGTCGTTATAATACCCGCCATGATCATAGTCGCCAGCTTCAGACATCCAGCCAGTAGTATAGAGAACAACATCAATTACAGTTCCCTTTTCAGTATCATTATATGGTCCTACAATATTATAACTCCAGTTTGCACTTTCTAGTGATAGTACACGATTCATGACGGTTTCATTATACTGAAATGCTCCGTCACCATTTGCATCATAGAATTCAATTAGAAACTTATAATCTACTTTAAATTTTATAGTGCTACCGTTATCGTCTGGAGTATACCAAAATAGTATTTTTGGAACTATGTGTTCTTTGCAACCTGCTATTTTTATAGTTATGTAATCTGTTGATAAAATAATCTCAGATGATGTATTTGAAACAAGTTTTGGTGATCTATGCATAGAATCATGATGATCTTCAGAATATATACTTGGCGATGCTAGGACTGAGCTTGAAGCTACGGTTGCACTAAATAGTATTAGTAAGATTATTACTCCTATGATTACTTTTGCATTTTTCATATTTTTCACCAAGTTTACTTCCTCGGCGTTTTCTTTAAATGTTTTCAATAAATAGTTGTTCTTTTCTCGACTTTAGCTTTATTTTCGGTCCATTTCGTTTTATAACGTTTATAATGGTTTATTTTAGTTTTTTAGCCGTTATAGTTCGTCTTTTTTAAAAGAGAAATCATTTTGAACCTAAAAGATAAATATTAAATTCCTATAATGATATACAGTGCTTGGATTCATTAATACTGGGTGTCGCTTATGATTTTTCGTTCTCTTGTCTGCGTTTTTCTCATAATATCAGTGTTCTTCGCAGTATCTCTCAATTCTGAGATAGCGCAATCGCAAGGGACGCTATTTACTATCTTAGAGGATCATGTCTATATAATCTTAAATGAAACAAATCACGCAATAGTTCTAGAAAATATCAAGCTTAATGTAACTGGTAGGTTAAATAGCATAGCTTTTAGGATATATGCCGAAAGTATTTCAAATTTAGCTGTTTTTGAAAATGATGTAGAGCAGAATTATACATTAATTGAAGGCGAAACTTATTGGAGCTTAATTATTCAATATCCAGAAGATTTGAAAGAGGGCATAATGAAGAACTTAACCATAATTTACACAACCGATACATATACTTCAGTTACTGAGGATAATTTTGTTGTTTTTGATTACCCTTATTTTGCCTCAGCGGATATAGATTTGCTTCAAATAAGAATAAGGTTGCCTAGAAATAGTAGAATTTCCGATGAGAAGTTTTCTATATTTCCAAAGCCGTCAAAGAACTGGACTGATGGCACATACTTCTATTTTGATTGGACTTTCTATTCGGTTGAGAGAGAAACAAGCTTTGTAATACATCTTAAATATTTCATAGAGGAATCCAGCCAGATGATAACGCCACCAGAAACAGAAGGGGATACTTATCTGCGTAGTTTCTTACTTGGAATTCCAATAGGGCTTGGAGCAGTACTACTTACCTATCTTGGAGTTCAATTTCTTCTAAGAAGAACAGTAAAGCCAGAAGTTGAGTTTGATATTGGAGTTTTCCTTAGTGAGAACGAGAAAAAGGTCCTTAAAAGTATTTTAGATAGGAAAGGAAAGTGCTGGCAAAGTGAGATTGTTATGGATACAAAACTCAGCAAGACTGCAGTTTCGCTAGCGCTCGTTTCTTTAGAGAAAAAGGGATTGATAACGAGAGAGCGTATGGGAAGAGAAAATCTTGTAAAAACTACCGAAAAATTAAGCAAAATTGTAGAAATGATGGAAGGCTAAAGTTGTTATAATGTTTCTAACTTAAAGTTTCTTAGCTCTTATAAATATTGAGATTACTGTTTTGCCGAATTAGAAAATATTAAATATATTTGTTTTATTCAATATTCTGAAATTTAATAGTTTAAAAAATCATAAAAAGAAGTATAAAAATCCAATATATATAGTATGTACACTGTTTTTTTAGATATAATTATTAAATATTACTTCTCGTAAAAATTTGATTACTTTGTTATTTTGGTTATAAGTAGTGGTGATGATCATGATATTACTCAATTACCCGAGACCTGATTTTCGAAGAAAAAATTGGATTGATCTGACAGGAAAATGGCTATTTCATTTTGATTATAAGGAGAGATTAACATTTGAAAATGCAAAGGATCTAGATATGTACACTAATGAAATCAATGTGCCTTACCCTTATCAGAGTACATTGAGTGGCATTGGCGTAGATGTAGAATGTGATGTTATATGGTACGCTTGTCAATTCTCAGTTTCTCCTCTCCATCTAAAATCATATAAAACATTTTTAATAAAATTCGGTGCCGTTGACTATGAGTCACATGTTTGGCTTAACGGAAAATATCTAGGAAAGCATATAGGTGGATATGACCCATTCTCATTTAACATTTCTGATATCGTCGAAAATGAGAATACCTTGATTCTGAAGGTTATTGATAGACATGGCGACCAACCTAGAGGAAAACAAGCAAAGAGAGGCGAAAAGCCAAGTGGTATCATTTATACAAAAGTTACTGGGATATGGCAACCCGTGTGGCTTGAAATGATAAAAGAGAAAACATACATCGAAAACTATCAAATAATCATAGAATCCAGTAAGAGCTTTATTCTTAGAGTTCAAATGGGAGGTAAAATGAAAGAGGATCTATCACTTGAGGTGTCAATCACATCTGGAGGGGCCTCGATAGAACAACGTGTCATAAGGCTGAAACAAATGATAGTAGAGGAGAAAATAGAACTTGAAGACCCAATCTTATGGAGCCCAGATGACCCCCATCTCTATGATCTGAAATTGACGCTTAAGCATGACGAGGAAATTTTAGATGAGGTAGAGGGGTACTTTGGCTTAAGGGAAATCAGTATAAAGGGAGATAAGATTCTATTTAATGGAAAGCCCATATACCTGCAAATGGTGTTAGATCAAGGCTATTATCTAGATGGAATTTATACGCCTAAGCGTGTTGAAGATTTCTTAAGCGATCTCAAAAATGTTATAGAGATGGGCTTTAATGGTGTAAGAGCTCATCAAAAACCTCCAGATCCCAGATACCTTTACATAGCTGATTCATTAGGTGTGCTAGTTTGGGAAGAGATGGCTGACTGGGGTATGAGCTTAAAGAAAGAAAACCTTGAAATTTTCTTATCGCAGTGGAGGAACATAATAAAAAGAGACTTTAATCACCCAAGCGTTATAACATGGGTTCCATTCAATGAGAGAATAGAGCCTACTAAAAGCGAAGAGGCAAGAAAGTTTATTTTAACAGTCTTTGAAGAAACTAAAAAGTTAGATCCAACAAGGCCAGTTATAGATTCAAGCGGCTGGACTCATGTAAAAACTGACATAATGGATATTCATGATTATCTATATTGCATGAATACGGGACGGGAGTATTCGGAGATTTTAAACTATGAGGAGTTATGGAAACCAATTATTGAGGGAACCGAGTTAATAGAGATAGGGTCAGAGCCTTTCCGTATTTCGATCCCCGGAACGTATAAAAAACAACCAATAGTTATCAGTGAGTTCGGCGGCTGGGGAATAGAAGGACAAAAGCCAGTAATTGATAGAAAACCATATGTCTATGCAAAATTATATGACTCCTTTAGGTTACAAGCGAAATTTGAAGAAATTGTCAAAGCAATAGCTTTGGCATCTCACATTTCTGGGTATTGCTACACTCAGCTTTATGATGTAGAGGGCGAGCTAAACGGTCTACTAACGTACAACAGAAAATGGAAGGTAGATCCTCAAAAGATAAGAAAAGCGAACAACGAAGCTTTAAGAATATGGAAAGAAAAAGTAATGGAATAGTTTATTTCTTCTTCTCTCTTTTTAATTCTCTTGCTGGTATAAGTGGAATCACCGTAAGTAATATCAATAACGCGGCTGCCATAAAGATTATTGGCGTTGGAATATATCCTGGTTGTCCATCAATTATTGTAGGAATCCCATATTCTGATGCCAGCCAACCTCCTATTAATGGTCCGGGAATCATTGTAAATAGAACAGTAAATAATATGAAATATCCACTAAATTGTCCTCGCTTCTCTTCAGGGTAAAGATCCTTTATCCAAGTGCCAGAAGATATAGACCAAGTAGTCATAAAGAACAACCAGAGGGTTCCTGTTATGAATAGCAGAACTATATCTGTAGAGATAGCAAAAAGGAACAATGAGATACTTTCCATGAAAATTGATACGACCGCTATCTTTTTTCGACCTATTTTATCTGTAAGAATTCCTATTGGATATGATGCTATAATTGAGACCAAGAGAGCAAAAAATATCAGAAGCGATGCTACTTCTAAGCTTAACTTTATGTAATGCTGAAGATATATGATGATGAAAGGGAAAAAGACGTTAACTGCCATACCCCAAAGCCCAGCTCCCGTCAGTACCAAGAAATAATCCTTATACTCCTTTATCTTTTCTCTTCTAAAAGTACTCTTTATATGTTCCCAGATACTTATATTCAATGGCTTTAAATTTTCAGGTTCCGGCGCAAGTATAGCTCCTGTTACGCCAAAAACACCTACAAGAGCACCAACTATGTAGAAGAATATAAAGTAGCCAAACCATTCAATTATGAATCCAGAAGCACCATAAGTAAGTAGTGCAGCAAGTAAAGTCATTATTTGAACTAGGCCAACAGCCTTACCTCGATTCTCTAAGGTTGTAACATCAGTAACATAAGCATTGAATGTAGCGTCATATGCAGTAGATCCAAAGAATGTCATTATACAGTCAAATAGAATTGCAATGAACACAGCTATAGCCACAGGTCTAAGTAGTGCAGCAAGGGGGAATATTGCAGTTGTGACAGTCCACGCTATATATCCAACAAGTAGAAATATTTTCCTTTTACCCTTAATATCACTCAGAGATCCCATAAATATAGTAGTTATTGTTGCTACGGCAGCGCTCGCTGCAACCATGTATGAAACATACATAGGCACCGGTGCAATTGCGTTATATAAGAAAACATTATAATATTGATTTTCAACTGCCCAAGCAACTTGACCTGCGAATGAGAGAAAAGATATTGTAACTAAAATTCGTGGAGGTAGTTTTTCTGGCATGTTCATCACGCAAGCAGTATATAATTAGCAATATAAAGAAGTGTAAAAGAGATATATAAGGATTCAACAAAAACAGCCATATGTTGGAGATAATTAATGCAATAGAGTTGCTAACTTTTCTAAAAGTTTTTAAGCATGATAGTGATAAAATTTCTTAAAGATTACATTAATAAGTTTGGAAGGGACTATTGCTTCTTTTTGCAATAGTTCCTTCGTTCTGTAAAATCTTGGAGTTGGAAAAATGAGTCGTATTTGGAAGGTTGTTTTTGAAGGAGAAGAGCCTGGAGTAGCTGATGACTTTGAATTGAGCTTTGTAGACGTAAGAGATGTGATAGGAAGGTTTATAGGAGTGAAAAGAGAGGCCATGGACAAAATTACAGAAAACATAAAAACTGAAGAGAAATATAATTCAATAGGCAACATAAAGGAAGTAGTTAGTCCAGAGGGTGAGGAGTTATCATTAGGTGATTTCATTGCTCTACTTGGAATAGATAAGAACGATCTAAGGTTTGGTTTTCTCTTTGCGTTTATAGAGAATGAAGCAACGTTAATCGCTATCTGGCCAGAACTCTTTGCAGATGCTATAAAGGAAAATGAGAATATACTAGGCGGTGTGATATATTATATGGTGGAGAAGCCTGATAACTGGAAGAGAGTGGATTTAATTTTACCGATTAAAGAATGAGATAGCCTCATCAATACACTAAAATTAGTGAGGCCAGCGATACAATAATGCTCACCCTTTTTATCATATTTTAAATTTATACAATTTTATTCTCTTAAGAAGCACACAAACCATTTTCTTATAGACATTGAAAATCTCAGTTGTGTAATCCATAAAAATAGTCTCAAGGATTACTCTAAAGGATTCATTTGCTCTATCATTAAGATTAAGTGCTTGTAACAATAGCTCTGTAACAATTGATTTTGCTAATTATCGAAAAAATAATGATGTCTGAAGCTTTATTAGAAACCGAAAATTATATTTTGTGCTATAGCACAAAATTATATAGTAGGTGGTGAAAAATGCCATTCGGAATGGGGCCAGCCGGATGGTTTCTAATGCCTTACATAGCAAGTTGGTTCAGCTATGCATTTAGATACTGGCCCTACATGTGGTGGCCTTGGTGGCCATATTACTACTTATGGACTATGCCATATATGTATCCCTACGCATACCCGGTCATGTCTAAAGAAGAAGAATTAAGAATTTTAGAAGAAAATGCAAGGATGTTGGAACAACGGTTAAATGACATAAGGAAACGCATTGATGAATTAAAAAAGAGTGAATAAAAAATAGTGTGTGCTTTCATTTTACTTTTTTTATTTCTTTCTTCTTTATAATGATCATTAAGCTTAAACTGTCAAGATATTGTAACCTTCTTGAGTCGCCCTCCAATCATAATGCATAAAAGGAATACGATAAACCCGCCAAAATCACTTAGAGGAGGGACCATCATGAGAATGCCTCCTATTAGCAATATCGTATTCCAAGTAGAATAATCTGGGAGCTTATACTCTGAAGTTATAAGATCGATAAATCTTGAAATGAATATAATTCCTAGCCCTAAAACTGCATTAGAACACCATGAAATGTAATCATAAATTGGTGGACTGATCAAGCTTTCAAGCGGACCACCCATTGGCATCTCGTAGTATGATTCAATTGCGCTAGCTACTTGTTCAACTGATACGAAGAATTGAAAGTATATCATAAAGTAGGTAGAATTTAAAATTTCAATTAAGTGACCTACGATTATAAGAATAACACCATACTTTAAGATTTTGTAATCCTTAGTTAGATTGGTATTCGCCAAATTTAATTTAATAGCACCATATAATGGAAATATTGCTGCAATTATATACACAATTGAAACCATTTTCAGAAAGTTTAAAAAAACCTCTGCAAACTCAATTAAAGTTTTCTTACCCTCCATGTATAAAGATTGGATTGTAGAAACTGGTGCTGCAAGGATTAAAATCGCAAAGAGTACGATAACAAATGGTACTACCAGCATAGAGCCGTAAAAGTGCAAAGAGCTTCCAAAATTACGAACATTTTCAAATACTGGAAACTTCTCATTTTTGTTCTCCATGTTTTTGGTCCCCCTTATATGTATATATTGTCTAGAGGCTTTAAAAAACATTTTGTTTTTCATTAATGCTTTATAAGAGTGGATTGCATAACTATTTCAGAAAAATAAGAGCCTAGGATATATATTAAAGAAGAGTTATAACAATTTACCTAGAAGTCCGAGTGTGAAGGATCTATGGCTGAGGATTTTAATTTTGAGGCCAAAATTTATGATTATGTATGGGGTAGCAAAGATTATCATCCAGAAGTACTAGCGTTAGATAGGATATTTAAGAAATTTTCAGTTAAGGATATTTTAGATGCTGGTTGCGGCACTGGAAATCACGCTATCCTTCTAGGTGAGTTAGGATACAATACAATGTTATTGGTGTTGATATTTCCGAAGAGATGGTAAAAAGGGCCAAAGGAAAGAATAAATGGGAGAACGTAAAGTTTTTCGTAGAAGACATACGAGAACTTAATTTTAGAGAAGAATTTGATGCTACTATTTGTCTCGGAGTTACGATAGCTCATATGGTGACAGATAGAGATATGGATATGTTTTTTGCAAGCATATACAATGCACTAAGAAGTGAAGGTATTTTCATATTCAACGCTAAAAATGCAAAGAGGATAGATGAGTCGCTATTAAATAAACTTCGACCAGGAGAATATGTTAATGTAGAGGATCTAAGAATAATGAGCCTTGATTTTGTTAGTAGAGATAAGGAGAATCCAAATGTATTAATCTGGGAACCCATATGGTTCATAAAGGAAGGAAGCACTGTCGATTTTATTAGGAGGAAGATTAAGCTTAGATGGTTCTACAAAGATGAAATAATGTCCTTTATCAAAAAGCACAATTTTAGAGTTATAGAGGTGCTAGGTGATTCTTTAACAGGAGATACCTTTGATGAGACAATTCATAGCGAGATGTACTTTGTGCTGCAAAAAAGTAATAAGGTCTAATATTCACATAGATTATATTACTGCTCTTAGTGAGGAGTTATCATGCCAAGGAAAAAGTATAAACTTTCAGATATTTTTGCCATCCTAGGAGCCTTTCTAGCTATTCTATCAGGAGCTCTAACAATAATAGGAACTAGCCTTTCTACGTTGATTCACTTGTCAATTCCAGCATTTGGAGGTTTTGCAAGCGGACTAATAGCTGGCTTAGTACTTGTTATAATAGGCGTAATTGTACTTGGGAGTTTAGGTGTAATATCAAGCTCCATGAGGGTTGAGATGAACTGGATCGCATACTTTGTATTCGCAATTGTGACGTTTCTGCTTGGATCTACGCTATCTGCCTTACTTTTCTTATTAGCGACAATCCTTGCGTTCTTTAAATCGTAAGCATTATTTACATTATTTTATTTCCTTCTTCTATTTTACAGAGCTCTATGATTTAATGGTGAAAATCGTAAAGGACAAAGTAAAGGAAAATATAGATAGCTATATGAGATAATTTAATTATTATACTGCACCTGCTTTTTTTAAAGCCTTTATAAGTTGGTTCCATGCATAAGGATGAGTGTAGATACGTTCAACATTTTCCTCATATGTAATTTCCACCTCTGGTTCTTTATCAGGAACGCTAATATCGATATCAATATATCGAACAATTTTCCTATAGGAGGATTCTGGAGCGGCATAACATATCACACTTTTGAACCTATCTCTATTTCTTGAAAACCAAGCCTCAGCAACTCTTGCAAGCTTTTCCCATACAGTATTTGCAAGTTCCCAATCCCACTTATATCCGTATTTTTCTATCCATGGGAAAAAGGGGGCGTCATATATCAGATTATGTCCCCTCCACTTAAAGTTCCAATACTCTCTAGGTTCCAAGGCAAGAGGCTCAGACACTGTTACAAAATATATATTCTTGGCTTTCTTTTCCAGCTCTATTAGTTTCTTATGAAGAATGTTTCTTGGTGGATCATAAGGCTTTTTTGCGGCGCAAGGAACGAAAACGAGATGACTATCCTTAACTGGTGGCACATGCTCTTCTGCAATAAACTTCAACCAGTCCTTCACAGGTGATTCGTCAAGAATTCTTAGCACATCACGAGGATCAGGTAGAAACAATTTCGGGTTTAAATCAGGATTTATCTTTAGTGCATCTTCTAAGGTCATCTTCATTTTCCATTACCCGCGTATTTAGCTTTATTACTACATTGTTTTCATTATTATAGATTATATATAATTGTTAGCTTTTGTTAGAATATTAAGTATTGAAAGACCTATTAGGTAGAAAAATAGGAATATTTATAAATGATAATAGGTCATAATACTGCGATAGCAAAAAAGTTGCTACTTTTGGCTCTTTTTTGCTAATTTAAAAGGTGAGTTAGATGTCAGAATTTAGTACAATTGGTAGTTTAAGACCAGGTTTAAAACAAGTTAGTTTGAAATTTAAAGTTATCAGTAAATCTGATGTGCGAGAAGTAAATTCTCGTTTAGATGGATCGTTACATAGAGTAGCTGAAGCAGTAGTAGGCGATCCAAGTGGAGTAGTTACCATGACATTGTGGGATGACCAAATAGATATGATAGATGAAGATGAGACTTATGTTTTAAAGAATGGACATACAAGTATCTTTAGAGAGAGACTGAGGTTAAATATTGGAAGATTTGGCTCTATTGAAAAATCAGACGAAAAGATTGAAGAAGTAAATATGGATAATGACGTTAGCAGTAGGACGTATGAGAGAAGAAGTAGAGAATATAGAGGTAGGGGCTTTACCAGACGAGGTAAAGGCCGCTACTGATTTTTTATTTTTGGCTAAAAACTTACTGTTTTTTTAAACGTGAATACTCATAGCAAAGGTGGTATGAATTAAAAATAAATAGCCTAGCGCATTAGTACGTAGATGTGCTTTTATGCAAATGCTTAATTCTTTTTCTAAGTTAAGATTAAGAACGAATTTTTTAGTTAATTTATTTTAGATTTTGTTTTATTAGTAATAATTGCAAAAACCACTGATCGAGCATATGTAAAAATTAAGGAATTTCTGATTTAAGATGTTTTCGCATTCATCAATCCCCAAAATCATGACCCTCTACCGCAA
>JBECUL010000029.1:0-26898 GCA_040225955.1 Candidatus Asgardarchaeum abyssi
TCCGTATTGGCTGCGGTGTGGCTGCACTCCTTGCCGAGTGGAATGCCCATCCGAGGGCGAATCCAATCAAATACGCAACTATGGTTGTGTATTCTATTTCTATCATTTTTTTCACCGACAAAAAGGAGTGCGGCGGAAAAAATAATTTTTTCGCAGCCAATACGGATTTTTCACCTAATTAATGCGGAAGTACTGATATCAAAATTCTGGGAGAAAATGCTAGTATCGCCGGGTCTTAGTCAATTCACATATTATAAAAACTACTTCAAGCAAAGATTTCAAAAATAAGTAATAACAACAAAAACTGTTTTCACAGAAACATGTGAAATATTGATAAAGTTAAACAACATCAAAGGCATCAATTTAACTATTAAATAATTGAGATTCTGCAAATTTTATTGCCTTTTTCAGTGCGTTTCTTAAATTTGTAACAGAAAAAAACAATTCCTTAAAGGAATCAATAATATCAATGATCTTTGAGTCCTCTGGAATATCTATCTTCTAAGCACTTTTTAAATATTGCTCTAGGGCCTTTTTTAGGGATATAAAAAATATAGACTTTCTCATTAATTTGCCTAACTGAACCTATTAGTATTCCTTTCTCAGAATATAGTTTTGATATATTTATATCGATAGCCCCTAGCCAAAGATAGTAATATCTCAAGTATTTTTGCTCTTACTTGTTTTAAATATGCACCAGTCGCTTGTTTTGCTATATTTAATCTTGAAGAAATTTCAACTTGGCTATGTCCCTTCAAGTATAAGACCCAAACTTCTTCTTGTCTAGGAGGCAATATCAGCATCTTTCATCCATTTCTGTTCTGATTAGTGCTATAATTTCTTCCTCGGTAAGTTTTTGAAGAATTTTGCTGACTTTTTTCAATTTTTCCTTCAATTCTTCTTTCTCAGGTTTATCAAGTTCTTCTTTAAGAGCTTTACGTATTATTTTACTAAATCGTACCCCTCGTTTTTTTAAGTTTATACCAAACTTCTCTTCTTATTTTTGCAGATACTGTGACATAATCACTACTCAATTGTAGTCACTAATATTTCCTATTTTTTTAGTATATTAATTTTCTTACAATTTATTAATTCTTCTTAGATTCGGTATCTTATAATTGATGTTATTATTACAAATTTGCTATCAGTACACACTCCTAGATAAGCTACTAATTTCTTCAAATAAATATGGAGAACTGAGAAATGTTTTGAATAAGCTTGGCTCCATTAAACAAGGCAGTTCAAGTAACCTTGAGAAAAAAATAAATTAAGAAAATGCTTCTTGATGTATGGTGTGTATATAACAATTTAATTAAATAAAGGAGGAGGAAGGATCAGAAAATGGTAAAGCATGAAAAAAATAAAAGAGTGATAAAGCTCTTTAAAAGAGGCTTAGATAGTTTAGCTTCAAAAAATTTTGATAATGCTGAAAAATACTTTAAGAAAGTGTTAAAGATAGACCCAACTAATAAATCTGCATTAAATAACTTGGGCATAATAAGTTTCGTGACTAGAGATTACATTAGGGCGTATAATTATTTTTCTGCAACTCTACAAATTGATGAAAATAACATGTCCGCACTTATTCATCTTGGAATGGTATCTATATTTTTGAAAAAGAAAATCCGTGAAGGAAAAAAATATATTATAAAAGCATATAGGCTTTTTATGCGTAAGTCTACATACGATTTGCTATATGATACGTCATTTCCTGATTATATAAATCCGCTTATTGAAAGTTTGGCTTTAATCGAAGATCATCGAAGATTAGTTAGGTTGTTTGAAAAACTTCATCAAACATTAGGTTCTATGGAAGATATACTTAACTTTGTATCCCTACGTTACATTTTTAATTATTACATAGCGTATTATAACTATTATGGAGATTATGAATTTTGTATAAAAATGCTTAACGAACTTGAAACTATGATTTATGAAGATTATGAATATGATGTTGTTAATGCTATCAGAAAATATAAGCAGATTTTAGAGTTTCTAAAGGAGAGAGGTCTGCATGTTAATTTAGATTATGTAATATATTTTGGTCTAACTAAGTTATCCAATTTATTACTTCATGGAATGTCTAAGGGACCCCCAGAGCAAGGTTATATAGCAACTGTGCTTCTATTTATCGCTGCTGGAGTTCAAGAATATAATAGAACGGAGTTAATTTATGATTTACTCTTTTCTGAGAGAGACTACTATGAAAAAATGATAATTCTATCTGCGTTAAGTTACTATCAATTAGATGACATTTACCTTTTACTTCTTGATGTATTACATAATGAAAAATTTAAGACATTAAACAAGGAGTTGAAATTTTTTATAGCCCGACTTTTATCAATTTATGGTTACATACCACTGAATAAATTAAAAAATATCTTAGATAAGAACATTTTTTCTGCACTTAAAGATTTCACTAGAGCTATTGAAGAGAAAAATGTCGATAATAAAATAAATCTTTTAATTAAGTCATATAAAAAGTTTCCTTCATTACAAACATTTAAAGCTTTAATTGATACTATAATAGCTTCTTTAGGAACTAGGAAAAAATATGATTATAACTTTATTAAAAATAGAATAAGTCAGTTAATTAAACTGACAAGCCTTTATGAAAAACCAGATGAGCTTTACTTAGATTTAAGCCTCATGCTTCATATACTGAGAATCAATAAAATTTTGGACCAAAATCGTTTAAACGAAATTTATGGTATGATCCCAAAAATAGATTTTAACAAAATACATCCACTTAGTGTCTTTGATTATAAGTTGAGCAACATACTTTTCGAATCTTTAATCAAGCGATCGGTAGACCATAAAATGATTTTAGATTTTTATAGTCTGATAAATTCGAAATATTCATTAATCATAGAAGAGTTTCACGAATTTGCTGCAGAAAGGCTCTTTATTCAAAAAATATACGACTCTTATAAATGTCAAAGAACCAACTTTAGAAAGAAAATCAATCCAAATTATTCACTTGAAGATTTTTTAAAGAATTATAACATGGAAATACTCAGGAGAATAGTTGCTTCACTTGGCTTGGAGAATAAAAAAGGAACTAAAATAGATTATATTAAACTAATAACGAAGCATTTGAAAAACAGCCTTCCCAAAATTTTTAGTGAACTAACAAGAAAAGAAAAAATTGCTTTGAAATATATAATCTCTAAAGGTGGTATTGTTGAATTTTATGATTTTGTATTGAAATTTGATATTAACGCCTTAGACTATTCAATTTGTGAGATTTTAGACATAAAAAATTCTGTACTTGCAAAGTTGTTGCTTAAAGGTATTGCATTTATTGGAACACTTAATAACAAAAGAGTTATAATAATCCCAAAACAAAATTTAAAAATACTGCAAAAAACAGAAAAATGACATTGATGAAGTAAACTTATAAATCTAGAGAGACCATCACCTCAGAATAAATCTAACAAGTTGGGATACTTGTAGTAATGATATATCAAATAGTTGGGAATAATGATATAGTCTTTCTAGTTATTTATTAGAGGCGACACAAGAGCGAACTATGAAATGATTTTCGAGGTTGTACCTTTCGAACAAAGATTACTAAATCTTTACTAAACTACTTTAAGTAATTTATCAATAAGCCACTTTAAGTGATATATCTTAGAGATATCATATATGTTTGTGACGCACGTTATTGTAAGCATTACCATAGTTTTTCTTTTTTCACCAGCCCAAGTAACTTTGTCTTTGGTAGAGTAACTGAAATTATTCCTTTCAAGGCATAGCATAGGCTAGTGAATTCTAAGAGTATTTATTGCTGGTGTGTTATATCTTCCGGTTTACTTATTTTTTCGGAGCACTTTTTCTCCGATAATTGTTCTTTTCTATACAGATCCAAGTTTTGGGCTTAACCTAACAATTCCACAATTTGAAGTTATTGTTCCTCTAGAGATTGCTAGAGGAATTGTCTACGTGATTTTACTAATTCTTGTTCTGGCTAGCATGAACCTTGAGCTACGTAAGCAAATTATTCTTTTAGCGACAAT
Source organism: Candidatus Asgardarchaeum abyssi (assembly GCA_040225955.1). Classification (GTDB taxonomy): domain Archaea; phylum Asgardarchaeota; class Asgardarchaeia; order Asgardarchaeales; family Asgardarchaeaceae; genus Asgardarchaeum; species Asgardarchaeum abyssi. The sequence continues at coordinate 4,020 of JBECUL010000029.1, forward strand.
ATTATTCTGTGTTGGTACATTGCCTGGGCTCATTTCAAATCAAACTTGGCCTCTGTTTACTTAGATTAGCTCACGGCTTGGAGATTGCTGTAGATTCCTTTGTCTACGGATATATAATAGTTAGAGTAATTTATTCTGAGGTATAGAGGATTGCATTTATATTGCGCAGCGTAATTCTCCCATATGAAATCACCGTGATATGATATTGAGTTAACGTTTCATGTACCACTGCTGTATATCCACATTTTATACTGATCGAATGAGAAAATTTTAGTTATTTCAAGGTAGCTTTTTCCTCTTTTAGTAATTTTAGCACCTTTGATTGCTATTCTTTCACCATGATTAATATTTACATTAAAGTTAGCAATGGCCGGCATATCTACAAGTGTGGATCTAAAGATAAAGCGAGTTCTCTGGAAGATGACATCAATGTGTTCACCATATCTAAAGTCAGTGTCTATTAGGAATGGTGCCAATGCCCTACCGAGAAAACCTTCAACTCTATGATCATAAATTCGTCCAATTTTATTTATTGGCAAGTTAAACTCCTCAAAGTCGTTTTTTGCATAGGTCATGATCCATTTTAATCCTTCCTTTTTGAGAATGTCCTTTGGAACAAGAACCTTAAACGGCAATGCTTTGAAATTCACATGCTGCTTAAATTTTGTCTTCTTTAAGTAGAAATCTAAGACAAGGTGGTAATATAGTTCTTCAGTTAGCTCGGAGGCCACATAATTGTATGTAGCTGCAATTTTCTCTTTCATTTTCTCATATGATATCTTAAAAATACCACTCAGTAGATATCTTAAATCTTCTAATAGTTCATTGAAGCTTACAAATTTCGTTAAGTCATGAGTGTCTGATAGATATACCACATATGTCAAATCGTCAAACATTTGAAGAGTGAATCCTACAAATTCGTTTTCTTTGTCAAAAACTGGAAGTCCCAGTTCCAGATCCATATAATCCCCTGCTCGTCGTAATAAATATCCCTAAAAAATAACATGACTTTAATTAAATTAAAAGTTATTGTTGAATTCTGCTAAAAAGTCGTTTACATATTTTATAGCGAAACAATGAGCATTACAAATATCTATACATACGAAGAAATAAAAAATAAAAGAGGAAATTAAAGACTTCTAAATTTCTTGACTTTTTTCTTCTTTTGTTTTGAAACTATCATAGCGAAAGATATTGTAGTAAGCCCCAGAACATTGAGAATGAAGAAGGTATACATGGATTTTCTTGCGTAGAGTTATTTTCTTCAAGGTTATTAGTGTTTGGGCTGATGAAATTGCTAGTGCTGGTTGATTGTGATAACTTAGAGGATGAGTAGACTGCCATGTAATAGGTCGAGTTAATATTTATTCCTGCTATTGCTAAGTCAAGATGCCCAGATCCATCAAAATCGCCTATTGCCACACCGTCCACTGTAAATCCGTCTCCAAAGGCATATTTTGGCCCGTCATAAGAAACGATAAATGCTAATCCTTCGTTAAATGCTAGAATCTCATCGTAATTGTCGTTTTCTAGATCTACAATGATTATATATGAGTTCGCTCCAGTTACATATGTGCTTACCCAGAGTGCATTGCTTCTGATTTCTTTAAGAACAGTATTGGTAGTTCCAGAAATAAATTGAATTCCTTCGGTATAGATTAACACTGCAAAGTCTTCATAAGTGGTGCTTCTGAAGTGACCATCGGCAACGCCATAAATATACTTGCCGTTATACGTTATCTCACCATTAATTGTACCCGTCTCGACGATAAACTTTCTTACTTTTCCAGTAGAGGAACTAGCATTATTGGAGGCTACAGTAACGATGTGATCTCCATTCTCATTTGTAAAGTAGTCGAAAGCTTGTATAGTTTCAAGACTAAATGAGTAAGACCGGAGGGTAGTGCCATCAGATTTTAGCACATATATTTCATAGGCACCACTTCCAGAAATATAGTCGCCCATCTTTTTCCTCTCATGGCCTTCGTATTCTTTCTTACACGTACTCTGGTTTTATAGAATTCTATAATGATTTCAATTGCGGCCAAAGGTCCCCCGTAAAAGTCAATATGTAAGAAAGAATGTATAATAATAATTATAGTGCTGATAATTTTATAATTTTTTATGTTTTTTATGAAACCGTAAAAAATTAGTTTCTAGCGGTTAAAAATTTCTTGTCGATGAGTATACGCTTCATATTTTCGTTTCACCGATCACGTTTAATCACCAGAGTAAACGCTCGACAGACTACACGCTAGCACGTCCATCCAACTCACAACATACGTTACATAACTACGCTATATTTACATTCATCCCTAATGGCCGACACGAGATATTCATGTGCTCTCTGCAAGGCATCTCATTTAACTAATAGCCCAATCGGCGTAACAAGGCGATTTAGTTAAGCCTTTGCCATTCAATTAATCCTTGTAATTTCTCAAGCGTTAAAATATTTTCGATTAGCGTATTAGTAGAAACTGAACTGATCGGTGCAATGACTATGATGAGAGGTATATAGATCGGTTTTGGGTGGCGAAGTAGCGAGATAACTCCTTGCAGGTTTGGTGTGTTGTTGATTGCCCAGAGCATGAGGGAGATAATGAACCAGAAAAATGATTTTGCCGGCTCTGATCCGCCATTCGCAAATTTTTACGGGTTCGTTTTTTATGAAAGATTTTCTCAACCCGTTTTCAATTTTCTTTTTATTTCTCGGAGTATTTTCAATTCTCTGAAGAAGCGATGAAGTTCTCCTGTCTTTGCTTTTTTATGAATTACGAGCATAAAGGGCAACATGATTATTAGAAAAGCTAGAGGTATCCATATTGCGGGAGATTTATAGTGCCACAGTATAATAACTTGTGAGATCATGATTATATGTTCCCAGAGGATAGGAATTCCGAATAGGAGGGTGCGTTTACCTTGAGTTGCTTTTAAGTAACTGACATATTCAATCCGTACACCAAATTCGAGGGGATCGTACATATAGAATCCTTCGAACTTTATTCCTGATAGCAGGCTACCCAAACATCTTCCTGTAAGAAAGCTAAAATAGAGTACTAAGGCTTCAGAAAGGAAAGCGACAATGTAAAGTAAAATGCCTTCTAAGTTAGAGTATAGAGATATCCACAGAAAGAGCGAGTATGCCAAGATAAGACCGAGTGAAAAGAGAATTGCGCCAGTTTTATGGCTTAAGATAATTTTCTTTTTGAGAAGGTTTTTTCTTATTTCAGCAACTTTATGGAGTACTAACTCATCGACTTCTGAAGAGGGCATTCGTTTAATTTTTCCTACAATCTTCCAGAAATCGCGTCTAACTTGTGGGTTGTCTCCTTCATTCCGTAATCTTTTTTCAATTTCTTCCAGCTCAGTTAGCAATTCCATAAGCAAGATCTCCACAGTAACAGTTAGTACCTATAATATAAAAATTGTAACAACTTTAATAATATTTTTGAGATATAAAACTATACTATACTAATAATACTCTATTTAGGAGAATTAAACGTGTAGAAAACTCTGGCTAAGCTAATTCTATTGGCATTTTCATCAAAAAAGAACAGTTTCGTTAGGCAGTAAGCTTATAAATTTTAATTGTTATTTCTCTATAAGGAAATTAAAAAATTTGAAATCATTTATAAGTAAAAAGATAAATATTTACTTGAGAATATGAGGTATTAAAACATGAAATCATTAAAAGTAAAAAAGTATAGTAAAAGTATCTCAGTGGAAGAGATAGATTGTGATGAATTAACGGATGAGGCTCGTGATGCAATAAAGGAAGCCATAATTGATGCTATTCAAGGAAAAGGAGAAGACTTAGAAAAAATATTAAGGAATTCTAAAAAATGATTTTCTTTTGAAAATTCTATGTCTATGATTAACATATAATAGCCAAACCTCCTTTTGTTCATGATTTATATAAAAAATGACTCTCCAATCACCAATTCTTAGCTCCCACAACCTAACTTCGATAATGTTTTCACAAAATTTTACTCGCCAATATCCTTTTAGAAGTTTTCCTTTATTTTTAGGATTATCAGTTAATTCAATAACTTTCTCCAGAATACGACGCTTTACAGTATTATTCCTGATTTTCTCAAGGGATTCTTTGAACTTTTTGGTTACTTTCACTCTGTACATAGTTTTACACTTCCGGTATCAAAGTACATTTTTAACCATCTTTAGTATTTCTAATTAAAACAGTTACAGGAAAATTTACTGCATATCCACAAATTAGAGCTTCACCAATCCTAAGGTATGGCAGATTTTTTGTGACCTCTATAGCAACATCAGCCAATTCTTTGCTTAAATAATCCAAATCGTATTTTTATAGAATTAAACTATTAATATATTTTATCTAACAAGAGTATATTATATTTTTATAGAATTAGAATTAATTAATGTAAAATGTTTAATTTTTGAAATCAATACTAAAAAATTGAGAGTTTGACAATAAGAGATAAAGAGAAACAAGAATATATTTGATATTACTTGACTTAATATAATTTACTTGTCTATATATTGAGGAATAAAAAAGAAATTTTTATTTAACTCTTTTTCTTTCTTATTTTTCACAAACTATCTATGATTATCAACGTGAAGACGCACTCAGTTTCTAATTGAGAAATTAAAAAGGTATCTCGTCAAAATCCTCAATTTAATGGATATACATGAATTACTCACTCATTAATTCTTCTACTTCTTTCTTTCCTTCTTCAAGTTCTTTTATTTGTTCTGGATCCAATTTTAGCAGAAGTGCTAGAAATTCACCTGCGTGGGTTTTCTCTTCTTTAGCAACGTCTAAGAGTATTTTCTTAAGGGTTTCATTTTTTGTCATAGCTGCCAGTTGTTCGTATAAGCTGATTGCGTCAAGTTCGGCTATCAGAGCTATTCTCATGATCTCTTTGTCGATGTCTTCTTCTTTTACTTTACTCAAGTCGATAGGTATTTTAGATAACATATAATCACCTCACCAACTGATTAGTTTTTTAAATAGGTTATTAATAAAATTGTTTATTTTAAAAATCAGAGAGTGAGATATTTATCTTTTACAATAATAATGTTAGAGTTCTTTCTCTATTTTCTCCAAGATTCTCTCTACAAATTTTTTCAATTCTGGAATTCTCTCCCTTATCGTTTTCCACACAATTAGGTAATCAACTCCAAAATATTCATGAATTAACTTATCCCTTATTCCTGCAATATCTTTCCAAGGAATTTCAGGATATTTTTCACGAAATTCCGCAGGAAGATGTTTAACAGCCTCGCCAATTATTTCAAGGCTTCTTACAAAAGTTCTTACTATTACTTTATCGTTCACAAATTCTTCATAATTTCGTATCTTTAGAATGGTTCATTAAAAATATGCATTCATCCAATATATGTTTTAAATAAGGTATAACATTTCTCATACAACTATAATCTCACGCTCCACGTATTTTCTTATGTAGGGACTGATAGATTCTTTTGTTTGTAAATCAACTTTAATTCCAAGCAGTTCTTCGAGATGTCTTTCCAGTCTTATAAAGTTAAATAAGTCTGGTACTTCTTCAAACTCCATAAGGATGTCTATATCACTTTTCTCTGTTGCTTCATCTCTGGCATAGGACCCGAAAATCTCTAATTCTCTAACTTTAAATTTTTTCTTTAACTCTTCTTTGTGTTCTCTTAAAATCTTTAATATCTCTTTAAGTTTCACAGTTTTCACCATTTAATAGTTAATTATAATTATTATAGTTATAGTTGTTGATAATTATTCCTCTTATTGCGGTAATACTCCTTAGTGGTCAATTTATTTTAAACATTTATCTAAGCAGAGACCTATTTAAAAATCAAGTATTAACTCATTGATACGGATTTTTAGTCTTCCTATAGCAAAGAAAGATCACACTATCTCAGTTTCTTTTCAATGAGTATGCAAGCTTTCTTTTCGTTCAAAAATTTTAATTAGTGTGGTTCTGCATATTATATTCTTGTACTCAGAATGATGCTATTGTTGAGGTGTTTTATTTGTCTGCTAAGAAAATAGTGCTGGTCTTAGTAATAGTTTTTATTGCCATTCTAAGTACAGGTTTCCTGTTGGAGCGGATTGGTTTCTTTGGACCACCTCCTGGAGAAGGGCCTATTGAAGAACAACCTTCTGGAGAGCCTCCTTTTTTCACGGATCCAAGGCTTGATAGAATTGCGAATATTTCTCTGCCCATAGATATAGATGATTTATCGAGAGAGCCTCATGATGGAGCAATAGGTCCATGGGGATATCATGGTGGTAATCACCCCGAAGGAATTGACCACACTGGGTTTATTTTTGTTAACAAATCGCCTATTTACGCACCAGATGATGGTGTTGTTGCGGAGATTGAGTATCGTGAAAGTGATGATATAAAGGTCACTATTTTTCACAATCACTCCCTTATGAGTTGGTTTGACCATCTAAGCGAAGTACTAGTAAGCGAAAATGATTTTGTGTACAAGGGTGACATTATTGGATACTGCAGGTATTATGAGGGAATGAATAGGTATCTTATCGATTGGGGATTGGTTGATTTTAATAATGACAGTGGACCTCTTTTTACAAGATACGAGGATAGCGGTAAGTTAGGTAGTTTTGTACCTCCCTTTGATTATCTGAATCCTGGTGAACGTAAGCTAGTAGAAGATTTCTTTAATGAAACGATGCTCCAGCCATTTTTGAATGGCGAATTTGTTCCAGGAATGACAAAAGCGGAACACAGTTTAATAAATCCAGTTTTCCCCAAAAGGGATAGTCCCGATGATATTGCTGGTGTTTGGGTTTATAGCGACTACTGGCAGAGTGGAGGGTATCCTGAAATTCTTACTTTTATGCATAAGAACACAAAATATTTTGGTGAGGTCTTCTTTGCTGTTTATGCGGACTTTAAGCCACCTGTGTTTTTCAATAGCTGGGATGCAGAGTATGAAATAAATACATCAGTTACGCCGCATAGAATAAAGCTGACTTTTATTTCATACGGCCCTGAGGAAAGAGAGCCACTATACGGAATTTATGAGATAGACACTTCTGGAGATAGGCCAATACTGAAAATAGAATTTAGTAATGAAACTTATCCCTCGTCTTTTTCCGAGAATGCTGCCACTTATTTCTTAAGGTCGAGGTATCACCCAATACAGGAAGCAAAAATACCGGACAACCTATTTGCCCATCAAAGGGATAATGAAATGTTAGAGATCCATTTCGACATTCAAGTGCCACATTATGGTATGTTACCTACAATTAACCCAGTCTTTTTAATAGGTGTGCAAGCGTTCATTACGAACGATGATACTTCTAAAATGTTTTAGATTTTTCCAAAGAAAAATTAATGATAAAAAAGAATTAGAAATTTTCAGAAAGTATTTAGTAAGCTGCAGAAATCTTGTTTAAAATGAAGACCTTTACACTTGAGAAGGAGGGAAGTTTTCCAACAACGAAAAATTTCAACTCAGGCCATTCATTTTTCTTTTCATCAATTTTCTTTTCAAGCTCACCTAAATTAGGATATTTCAATGTGATATTGTAATTTTTTAGGATAGTATATAAATCGAATACATCTCTTGCCTTATTTCTATTTATAATTGCATTTAGTTTTTCTTGAGCCATAATCTCTGGAGGTAAAGTTCGAATATCAAAATTAGGTATGTCTGGATATGGTGAATTAAAAGGCATAATAATACCCGTTCTATCTTTAAACACAGCCTCAATTGAAAGATCGGAACTTCCGAAATTCTTAGCTGATATTTTAAATTTGACGTAATATGCATTTGATGTTTTCTTCTCCTTTAAAATTTCTACATCAAAGCCCCATAGGGTAAGATATTCGGCTAAACTATTTCCGAAGAACATATTTTTTCTGATTTCTAAATCTATATCTTCACTAAATCTTTCACCCTTCATTATTTTCCAGATGGCTGTTCCGCCTTTAAATAGGATTTTTGATGACACTTGACTGTAGAGAATAAACAAAACTACATCCTGAAGGTAGTCTTTTCTAATTAGTTCTAGGTTCTTTAACCTTCGTTTAAAGGCGTATTTTTTTAAGTCATTTATAGTCAGCATTTTAAAAGCCTCCATATCTTTTTTGCAAGGGTTTTTCTCTCCATCAAAGTTAAATATTCGTCAAGCGTATCACAATCAACTTTTGACAAGTCAACCTCAAAACCTTCAATCGAGTATCCAAAATAGTAGATGTCAATCAAGGCTTTTTCCATATTAGCTACTGGAATCTGATAATTCTCGTACCAAATGTATTCGAATCCAAAGAAGTATGCATTTTTTATTTTAAAAAACTCTATTTCTGTATTATCATATAACACGACGCGATTTTTTCTTTTTCTGGTAGTGACTACCTGAATTGACATTGGTATTTGGGATATCACCCTCCTTAGAAAGAGGGCTGAGAACATTGAGATATAGGAAGGGAAAGTAAGAAATGGAGCTACGAGAAAAGGATTGTCTGTTGTTGCGTACTTTCCTTTTTCTACGATCTTTATTTTCTGCTTTGACTTTAAATAGTTTGCAAGTCGCTTTATGTAATTTTTAGGAACACCTCGTGCTGATAAATCTTTAGCCGTAAAGACTGGTTTTTTCATAAGCTCATTAATGATCGAAGAATATTTTATAATTGGCATTTTCAGTCCACCATCGTTACAATCTTTTGTAACTTCGGTTACTTAAATTTTTGCATTAAATAATTCTAATGTGACAAAAACATATTCTATTTCTCAATAACAAATTATAAATGGCAATTGTAACATCTTCCACATCTGCTTACGTTGCTGATATTGTCAAAAAGAACTTATATGGAAGTGCTACTGGTACGCTCAGCACTATAATGGATATTGGCTAAGCTGCAGGACCAATCATAGCTGGATATATGCTCGCTACGTACTTCTTTCCAAGTGTTTTCATTTCTGTTTCTTTGGCCCTAATACTTGCTCTGGTTGTGTTTCTGACGATTTAGCTTTTGTTTTCATGTCATGTGATTAAAATAAAATTGAAAATAAAAAATAATGGCCGAAGTCGAGAGGATGCAATTATACGGATTAATTTGAGTGAGAACGTGATTTCCTCTGAATTTTTATATGAAATCATTTTTCTTGCCTTAGAAAAAATTATTTACTATTAGTTGATTTTTTCAACAAGAGTTGATAAAATATGACCAAAAATGTTAAGATATGGACTACTGTTAGTCAGAAAGTCTTAGATGAGATAAAGGAAATCAAAAGGCTCTTAGGGTACAATACTGAGACAGAAGTTATAAGAGATGCTATTAGAAATGGTTTATTACTCTTGAAGCTACGGGCGAATTTAATCTTGCAATCGAAAGTTAAGAAAAGAAAAGGTGCAATATTTTCGATACATGATTTAGCTGCAGATATATATGATGAGTTAAAGGAGTCTGGAAAGACGATAGAAGATGAGTTGAGAGAAGTATGGAGATAATCTTTGTTAAATCAAATACTCTTTCAGAATGATTGTTGTTGAGAAGGAAAACTGGAAAAATATAAATTAAAGGCTTTTTTATAAATTGTCAAAAATGTAAAGTAGGGTGGAATTATGAAACTTTATTTAGTCCAGCATGGTGAGGCGAAGAGAAAGGAGGAAGATCCCTCAAGACCGCTAACTGATAAGGGTGTTAGGGACGCTGAGAAAGTTGCAAAATACGTTTCAAACCTTGGTATAAAGGTCAAAAAGATATTTCACAGTGGAAAACTGAGAGCTAAGCAAACAGCAGAAATTTATGCCAGATATCTAAATCCTGAAGAAGGTGTTTTTGAAGCTGATGGACTTAATCCTCTGGATCCACCCGACATATGGGTTAATAGATTAAAAGAAATGAGCGAGGATATAATGCTTACGGGGCACCTACCACATCTAAGTAAACTCACATCAATATTAATAACTGGAGATGAAAACCAGGAAATAATAAAGTTCAGAAATGCTGGAGTAGTATGTCTTGAGAGAGATGAGCAGGGCAAATGGATAATTTTGTGGGCAATAACGCCAGAAATTGTTCTATAACTCAGCAGAGGAATACAGTATACCAAAATTTTGAAAATATTTTCTTTACTTTAATTATATATTTTGTTTTGCTTTTGGAATCAAGAAAGTTAATCATTCGGATAGTAATCCAATTTAGAGATTCCGTAACCATCATAAGAATTCTATTTGATGAGATAATAAAAGAAAGATGGCGAAATACAACTTCTAGAGAATTTTGGAGAAGAAGCTGATAATACAAAATTTCTTCTAAATTATTTAAAGTCTAATTTTTACTGCTTTTTCAAAGTTTGGTCTCAGTGCCGATCTGCGGACAAGTGGGTCTAGAATTATGTAATCGGAGTTTGATTTCGTCATGATTCCATAGTCAACTAATTGTTTAAGATATACTATTGCAGTACTAGCCCGCTTTCTAAGGATTTTTGATGCATCAGAGACCGTGATAAATCCTCTTTCAGCTGCAAATTTAATAACTTTAAGGTAGGAGCCTATCATCTTCTTTCCCCTTAGAATTCTAGCTATTTCTTCATAGATTAGTTTTGATGCGTCTTCTTCCAAATTGGCTATTATTTTATTTAGATCTGGATGTTTAACGCCTTTTCTTTGTTCTAGAACTGTAAGCCTGCCAAAGTTGGTTAGCCAGCCTGCAAATCCACCGAGTCTTAAGGACGCTTCAACGATTAATTCTTCGTCTACCTCAGTATTGCACTCCTCAAAACCTTTTCTTAGTAACTTTCGGGAGTCTATTTCATTAAATGGCTTTAACACTATTTCTTCTCCAAGTCTGCCATATAGTGGTGCTAAAGTTGATGAGCTTAAAAGTGATTTCATTGAAACAACGGATCCTAAAAAGATAGCTGAGAGTCTAGGTGATAATTCATCATGGAGTGAAGCAAGATATTTAAAGATTGTTGTATCATGCCTCATTTCCTCAGCCTCATCAAATATCAAGACTACTCTCTTATCTTTACAAAGCTCTTCCAATGCTCTTGTCAATCGAATTTGGTTTTCTAATCGCAACTTCACTGAAACTCCTAAAAAAGAAATTTTTTCGATATGCTTGAGAATCTTCTTTAATTTGCTTCTTTTAGATATTTCTTGAATCTCCTTAACAATCTCTTCAAGTATGAAATCTGTACTTACAAGTTCAGTGCCTTTTTTCCATAAGTTTATGTATATTGGATAAACATCAAGTGTGTTTGCAACTGAGCGTACCAATGTTGTCTTCCCAGTTCTTCTAAGTCCAGAAACCGTAAACCATTCACCACTCTCTATTAATACCTTTACCACTTGTTTTTCTCTTTCGAGATTAAATATAGATTTTAACGGTTTAAGAGTAGTTCTGGCAAAAATTCCTGTCTCCAAACAGTCCATTTATTTCACCATTCGAGTTACTCAAATATTCGAGTTATTCGAATATTCGAATTTTTCGAATAAATATTTTTCCTTTATTTTCCCTAAAAACACAGTGTCGCGTTTACACTATCTTAAAAAATGGCATTAATTTTTATTAATTATAAAATGAATGAATTGCTGATAGATTATTCGGAGGCACCTTAATAATATAAATTTAGTATAGCAAGAGCTTTTTCAAGTGAATATAAATGAATATAAAAATAATTAATCATGGGATTGGTATTTTTACTGAGTGCCAGAAGTAGTTTCCAGTTCCAGTATAATTGTACTGGGAGGACATTAGAGCGTCGAAGGCATAATGATGATATTCTTCACTCTCTGCTTCCGCGTGAATATCCATGACTACCTCCTGTCCAGATTCTAAACCCAAGAGTTCCATAGATACACGAAGTACAACATAGTTTTTCCCTGGCCCACCTTTATATTCGCCAGATATATAATCCGCGTTTTTGAAAGCCTCTTCTTCATCTAGTGTAGTGGCTATATTATAGGTTATATAGACTTCAATATTGTATTTACCGAGCGGGTCCCATGTGATGTAAAAACCAACTAATGCATCGTATCCGTGCCAACCAGAACTATCGTTACCATCCGTATCCATGAGCACGCAAATAGTTATTTCAGTTACGGGGTCGTCTTTTTCAGTTGGCAATTCTCCGAGCACTTCGATTTTTATGTACAGATAACCTTGGTCTGTTCCAAAACTAACTTTTGTCATGTTAACTGGTGGATAATTGATTGGTTCTGGTGGTGCTTCTTCAACTTCAGTTGCCTCCTTATCGGATTCATCAATTACATGAAGGACTAGGATACTTTCGATTTCCTCTTCTGAAAGTGGAATCTCTTTAGCTTGAGGACGAGGTCGTGGTGCAAAAGCACCTGCCATAATAATTATTATTAAACCTATAAGAGCTATAGCAACCAGTTTTTTACTCATGGAAAACACCCATAAGTTCATATTAGACATACATAATATATGATAATATAATTAAAAAAAGTGATAACTTTTATGCTTATCATAATTTTATACTTTCCCTTTATGAAGATTTATATTAATTCATCGCGATTTTGTATTCAGTAAAGGTAATTTTTCAAGTGGTACTTATGGAAAACACAAGTGATAGCAAGAGGAAGACCATAGTTAAAGTGCTCATATTTGTGTTGCTTTTATCTTTATTATCCTTGAGCATACTTCAACTTGAGACATTTACTTATAATGAGCCCGCTAGGCGTGCTTGGCCCAAACAACTCAGTTTTTATGATACATCATTTTGGAATATAACAAAAGCGATAAATGACCCACTAAATATAACAACCATCAATTCTGAAATAAGAAGTTATGACGATGTGTTTATCAATTTCACGGATATTTTCTTTTTTAGTGAATCTTACAATAATGTCGACATTTACATTTTTGCCGAGATTTTAATTCCTCTTAACTTTTCATACCCCCTTCCTGCGATTTTAATCATACATGGCTATGGTGGTAGCCATTCTTCTTTTGTTGATTTTGCAGTCGAAATTGTAAAGCAAGGGTATATTGCTATTTTAATAGATGCTCCTGACAGCGGACAATCAACACCATATCCCAGCAAGGCACCCGAAAGCTTAATAAATACGACTAATGGCCCTCAAGACTCTTATTTTTATCATGTAGCATGGGCTGGTATGCGTGCAATTTCTGTCTTAGAAAAGATACCTCAAGTTGATAAAGATAGAATTGCAGTTACTGGAGGTAGCATGGGCGGCATTATGTCATTCATAATAGGTGCTGTTGATCCTCGTGTTAAAGCCATAGTTCCTATAGTTGCTGGTGGGAATTTTGTTGATTGTTTCTTATCTGGTACACTTGCCATGGCCTTGACCACGCCAAATACATCTTTGGATTCAGAAAAAATTACTAATTTTCTAAGGTATTTCGATGTCTATGCATATGCAAGTAAGCTTAAAATCCCGACATTGATGCTTTCATCGACGAATGATGAGTATTTCACACTCATTGGATTAAATGATACATTTGCTATAATTCCTTCAGAAAAGTGGTGGTTTTTAGCACCCAATTGGCATCATTTTAGTGCCTATCCAGGATGGATTAAAACTTCTATAAGATTTTTGGATTACATATTCAAGAATGGAACTCCTTTACCTCATGTTGATATTGAAAGTGTCTCGAATACGGCTTTTGGGATAACAGTTTATGGTAAAAGTTCTCTAGAAAATAGTAATATTTGGGTAGTCTGGAGAAGCGGCCTTCCAGGAGATGTTTGGAAACTAGATAGGATGACCGAATATAATAATAATCACTTTTCAGTAACAATAGTTCCTACATTCTCTGGAAAAGTAACATTTTACCTCGCTTTAGAGGATCCAACGACGGGATTATTTATTGTTACAACGCATGTAAAAACGATTTTTGTAATAACTTCGCAAGCATTATTGGCTATTGTTGCTTTGCTGATTTCACTATTAGGATTAATATACTTTGAAAAAGACGTTCTATCATCTTTCAGAAATGTTCTGTTGTACTTTTCGAAAAAAACAAATTATTACTGTACTTTTGGACTAACCGTACTTAGTTTTGGAGGTTTGTGGATAGACTGGATCGTATTTGTAAATAAAACCAGTTTATCATTCTTTACGTTTGTTGAACGATATGGTAATACATTTAAAGTGAACCCATGGGGATCAGTACTCCCAGTAGTGATTTTCTCATTTCTATTTCTCAGTTATCTTTTCACAAAACGAAAAGTATTTAGTTATTCTTTAGTGATAACTTTTTCATTATTTACATTAGTATTTGTAATGCTTCTGAGAAATATTACCACTGACGTATTGATAGTTATACCGGGAATCGGAGGGTTTATAACAATTTTGAGTCCACTATTCCTAGTTGTTAATGAACTTGTTATCTTCAAGAAGTAAAAAATAGCAAAGTTGCTCTTATACATGATAGATGTACAGTATGATAGTTAATTTTTTATAATTTTTTGTACAGTATACTAAACAATTAAGATTTGGTGTTTTGCCATGGTAACAAAAGACATTTTTAGGAGGATAATAGCTGAATTTCAACAATCAACGCTTCCAGAAATCATAAAACGTGAAACTTATTATCCAGTACTTGAAACAAGAAAAATAATATCGGTAATAGGCCCAAGGAGAAGTGGTAAAACCTATTTTCTTTATCAGATTATTAAAGAACTTCTGAATAAAGGAATTGATAAAAGAAAAATTCTTTATATAAACTTTGATGATTCGCGTTTACTTCCATTGGAGAAAGGATCTCTAGATTTATTACAAGAAAGTTATTTCGAGCTATATCCCGAGTTAGTGGATGAGGATATTTACATGTTTTTAGATGAAATACAAAATGTGGATATGTGGGAACATTTTGTGAGGCGTGTATACGATACCAACAAGGTAAAGATATTTATTAGTGGATCCAGTTCTAAGATGCTAAGTAAAGAGATTGCTACATCTCTTCGTGGTCGTACATTACCACATGTTATTCTTCCATTTTCATTTAAAGAATTTCTCCTAGCAAAAGGTCTTGTTCCAAATGATTTGTCAATTTATGGTCGGGATCGGTATAAAATAAAAAAGTATTTTATGGAATATTTAGAATTTGGTGGCTTTCCCGAAGTAGTCCTGGAAGAAAATAAGGATATAAGGATAAGAATACTTCAAGAATATCTCGATGTTATGATATATCGTGATGTTGTAGAAAGATATTCGGTGAGAAACTTATCTCTACTGCGCTATGTTATTAAATATCTATTGACAAATGTATCTACTCATTTTAGTATAAGTTCTCTTTATAGAGCAGTTAAATCTAGATATAGTACAAGTAAAGCGACGCTTAACGATTACATCTCATATTTGGAGGATGTGATGTTAGTTTTCCTAGTTCCTCAGTATACGTTTTCATTAAAGGCCCAAATGCGTTTACCTCAAAAGCTCTATGTAATTGATACTGGATTAAGAAACGCAAACTGCTTTTTATTCTCTGAAGATTATGGACGATTGGCTGAAAATATAGTTTTCTTAGAATTATTTAGAGATTCTCTAAGAGAACCCCAAATGAATATTTTTTATTGGCAAGACCGGAAGCAGCATGAAGTGGACTTTGTTATAGTTAGAAGAGGGAAAGTTTCGGACTTATACCAAGTCTGTTGGAATATTGATGACGAAAAGACAAAAAGAAGGGAGGAAAACGGGCTTCTAAACGCTCTTGAAAAATTCAAGCTCGAGAAGGGATATATCTTAACTGAGGATTATACTGACGAAAAAAGATTTGGTAATAAATTAATAATTTACACACCGATTTGGAGCTGGCTTTTACTAAAAGGGAAACAGAAAAGAGTCAATTGAGACTACCGTTACAAATATACACAAATTTATAGAGATTTACCAAAATTATTATTAAAATACTCGTATTGCAGTTTAAGTTAAAATTTAAAAGACTTGTAGGGTGAGATACGTGCTACAAAAAGATTTTGGCAAATACATACTGCTGAAGGACAATTTTTCGATAAAATTGATAGATAAGGAGAAAAATGTGCCCATTCGCATGCTTAGATTGTCCGATTATTCTGCTGATGTAGTAATTGAGATTGTTATGCAATGGTTAAGAGATTTAGATATTGAATTTGATGAAAAGGAATTATTCCACGGTTTCTTTTTCAAGATTTAGTGTGTATAATAAACTGGGTGTAAAATGTTGTTCAGAGTTGAATATTGAGTAATAGAATAAAAAGGAATAAAAATAAAAGGGAGGAGTGAGGAAGTACAATAGAGTTGCAGTTTTTTAGAAATTAAAAGTTACAGAAGGTTATAGAATGAGATTCCCAGAAGAAGTTCTTAAGAAAAGAATTAAAGAGTTTCAAGAGAAAATTAGTTTGAAAGGTTTAGATGGAGTCATGTTGCGAACGCTATCGAGCTATATTTATTTTGTTGGAATCAAATGGCTAAGGCCAGCTTTATTTATACCTTGTGAAGGAGAACCAATAGCCTTCATTGCTAAAAATGAGGAAAATGGATTCATGGAGAAAACATGGATTAAAAATGTTATTACATATGTCGATGGGGGAGACCTAATAGCCAATGTTACTAAAACTATAAGAGAATTCAAAATCAAAAAAATTGGTATGGAGTTTGGGCTCGAAAGGGATGCATACATCCTCTTTTATGAGCTATTTAAAAAATTAAACAGGGACGTGGAGATAATAGATGTTGCTCCAATACTTGCAGAGATGCGAATGATCAAGGACGATTATGAACTCGCTGCTATAAGAGAGGCTGGCAAGAAAGCAAAAAAAGCCATGGAACGAGCTATAGATTCAATAGAGCCAGGAGTGTCAGAAACTGAAATTGCTGCTGAAGCATATTACGCTCTCTACAAATCCGGCTCAGAACATCCTCAAGTTTATGTTAATGCTGGTCCTCACCCTCGTGTTCATAGTGAGCCGTTCAGAGATTTGGTTGTCAGAAAAAACACTTTTGTAACGATAGTTATAGGTGCAGATCACAATGGATACTACGCAAATACATCAAGAACTATATTTATTGGAGATAGCCCCAATGGATCTGCTGCAAAAGCTCTTGAATGTATGAATGAAGTATATAACAGAGCGGTAGAACTCACAAAGCCTGAAAGGAAATTTATAGAAGTTATAAAAGCGTTAGATGAGATTTATGCCAAATACGATCTTATAGATAAACGGCTTGTGGGCTATGCTCATGGAGTTGGATTACAAATAGAGGAAGTACCGATAACAACAATTGTTCAAGCTCACAGAGTAATGAAAATTAGACCAAGAATGGTTTTAGCTATGGTTCATGCTCCGATGATGCATGATGGTCTTGGGCAAATAAAGAAGGAAGATACTTTCATAGTGAAAGAAGATGGAAGTTTAGAGAAAGTTACTTAATCTCGTTTATAATATTTGTAGAATTAATTGCTTGGATCGTATGAGTCTTGTTATTGCTTATGTTATCTATGTGTTTTGAAAAGACATCGCTATCTCAGAAAAGTTGTTTTTAAATTCTAAAAAAGCACTGGGCTAGAAGAACATGAGTTGCCATGCTGATATAGCCTATATAGCCTATTGTTATTATAGTTAGCAGCGCTTCTATTAAAGAAAGTTCGTTTATTTTTGAAATAAAGTTTGCTGGAATTAAGATAAGCCAAACCTCTTCTGCTATGAAAAAGATTATGACGAATAATTTTTCAGTACATACTTTCCTCTCTTTATAACGTCCTCTTCAATCTCATGAGACTTTCTTGACTTTACTTTGCAGTATAAAGTGATTTGCAGGACAAAAAAGTCCATCATTTATTAGATTGGATGATAACTGCTTTTCTGAGTATAAATCTAAGGGAGCGTATGTAACATGAACACCGCTGAGACAAGCCAAAGAAAAATTCCGGGAATTGTTTATATATTTGTGTCATTTATTCCATGGATAATATATTGGATCTCATGTGGCTATAAACTGGAGGAAGGTCTCCTAATAGCACTTTTGTTTTCATTAATATTGATTTGCATTCAGATACCTAAAAAGACATATAACCTCATGGATTATGTATCAGCTCTTTATTTTGGATTTGCTACCATAGCAACATACATATTCAAAATGACTTTATTTATAGAGCTTAGTGGAGTATTGGGATATTTTGCACTAGCTCTTATGGCAGGGATTTCGCTTTTGATTGAAAGGCCATTCACATTGCAAGTGGCAAAACGCGACTATCCTAAAATATATTGGCGTGATAAGAATTTTATTCTAATAAATATGGTAATTA
This sequence comes from Candidatus Asgardarchaeum abyssi, assembly GCA_040225955.1. GTDB lineage: Archaea > Asgardarchaeota > Asgardarchaeia > Asgardarchaeales > Asgardarchaeaceae > Asgardarchaeum > Asgardarchaeum abyssi. The sequence goes on from JBECUL010000029.1 coordinate 22,259, forward strand.
CAGTAATTTGGCTATTGATATTTTTATTAAATGCAATCATCCACATATTCTTTGGCAAACCCTTTGATATAATTCTCTCTAATACGTTAGTTGCCTTTGGAATTGCATTTTCAATCATATTTCCTAGGATTGGCCCTGCTTACTTTCTCACGAGAGAGTATAAGAAATTTGATTGGCAAGTTAATGTAGATCCTACAAAACCAAAATCTGATAACGGGTATGATGTTATTATTATAGGTTCTGGCATAGGAGGTTTAACAGCAGGTGCGTTACTTTCAAAAGAGGGCTATAAAGTACTTGTATTAGAGCAACATTATGTTGTTGGTGGCTATTGTTCCTCATTTAGAAGGAAGGGATTTATATTCAATGCTGGCGTGGAGGATGTGAGCGGTCTTTGGGAAAAGGGACCTGTTAACTATCTTCTAAATACACTTGGCCTAGAGAGGGATAATTTATTCATAAGAAACACGGATATTCAATACATTCTGAATGGAAAGAAAATAAACATTCCTGAAGATCTAGATGGACTTATTAATTTGCTGTCTGAGCGATTTCCAGATGAGAAAGAGAATATTAGAGCATTCTTTGAAGATGCTAAAATGGCTTATCATGAGTGTTATAGCGATACTGACTCATTTGGTGTGCCCTTGCCTCCAGCTATCATTGTTAAGGTCTATGGTCCTGAAGGCATACTAAACTACCCAAAGAAGCACCCCCATTTTTATGACTGGCTAAACAAGACCTATAAAGATAAGCTTGACGAGTATTTCAGGAATGAAGATTTAAAGAAAATGCTTATTGCATTACTTGGATATATTGGTACCTCTCCTGAGAAAACGGTTGCATCACAAGCTTTGACTGCTGCTGTAGCATACTATCTCTATGGTGGCTATTTTCCGAGAGGTGGGGCGCAAAAATTTGCAGATGCTTTAAAAGACTATATTATAGCGCACGGAGGTAAAGTTTTACTTCGCCATAAAGTTGAGAAGATATTAGTTGAAAATGGTAAGGTTGTAGGAGTTATAGCCAAAGATAAAATCTTCAAAGCACCAATTATAATAGCAAATGCTAATGCCAAGATAGTATTCCTTGAATTAATTGATAGTAAACACCTTGATGAATCATTTATTGACTATATAAAGTCGCTTAAGATGTCGCCTTCAGCATTTTTAGTATTTCTTGGAATTGACATGGACTTGTCTAGTTATCCCAAATTTATCATGAACTTAGACGAGGGATATGAGGTTGTAATTCTATCTAACATAGACCCCACCCTAGCACCAGAGGGTAAATCAAGCGTTACAATATTAACCTTAGCCAACTATGATGATTTTCCTGAGAGAGGAACCAAGGAGTATCTAAGGAAAAAGAACGAAATGATGAATGAGTTAATCAAGAAAGTAGAAAGGATTATTCCAAATCTAAGTAAACATATAATTCATAAGGAAGCTGCAACACCAAAGACTTTTGAATATTACACATCAATGCCTAAGGGGGCCATATATGCATTTGACCAATCAATTGGAGTAAAGAGACCACACTTCAAGACTCCCATAAAGGGTCTCTACCTAGCTAGTGCGTCTACTTTCCCCGGTGGTGGTATTGAGGCCGTAGTAATTTCAGGTATAATAGCAGCCCATGATATACTTGGGTGGAAACGCAAATAACTTGCCGTTTTATAATTTTAAAAACTTGATTTACGATGCTTAGAAGACTTGAAGCACAAGATGGATAATTAGAATACTCTGATAATTACTTTGTAATTCAAAGTTTGTATATAATTTATTAACAATACGCGATTAGTATTATGTGGAGTGAAATCAGTTTTGAATACTTACTAATAGCTTTAGTTCTTATTTATAGCATTAAGAGGATAGAGGGTGAAAGATTTTGAGAGAACACATAATGGATAATGAGCAAATAAGAGAATTCGTAGAGATATTTCGGAATGTACAAGAATTTGAGAGAAAGATTGTTTCTAAACTTTGGGGAAGCATCCTGATGGTTTTTGGAGTTTTACTACTCAATGCAGGTTTTGTTGATTATACGATTTCATTTTATACTCAAGGTAAACCTCTTATTTTGTTTTTCTTCTGGATGTTAGCTGTAGCCAGTGGCTGGTTTTTTGCTTATATACACACAAACACATTTGGACAACTAAAGGAGATCTTACATATCAAACAGAAAGGCAGTCCAAAGGCAATAATTTTAGCAAATATTTTTGCATTTATAGTTTCTATTGCGATTCTTCTCAGCCCTGCACATGAATTTCTTTTGGGTATGGTATACGCAGTATGGCCTGGATCTCTTGGAATAGCGATAATCATAAGCAAAATTTTTGGGCCGATAAGCGAACATAAATATCCAGTTTTCATAATGGGTTGTATTTTAATATTAACAAGCACGGCAATATTCTTTGTTTCTTCATATCTTTATGGTCTTATACTTGGTATTGGATTTGGCACGGCCTTCGTGGTGTACGGTGCACTTTTATATATTCAAAGATAAATAATTTAGTGATTAAAAATGAGCAATAAGGATGACAGTTCAGAGATAATCTTCGCAGTCAATGATTTATTATACTCTCCTGCAAGAATGAATATTATGTTACTCTTGTATCTTCATAACCAACTTACTTTTAATCAACTATTGGACGCAACCAAGCTTACACCAGGAAATCTTGTTACACATCTTAGAAAATTGGAGAAGAGAAAATATATTCGAATAGTTAAATTCTTTGACGAATTAAAGCCTAGGACAAAATACGTGATAACACAGGAAGGAAAAAAGGCTTTTGAGGATTTTACTAGGCAACTCTCTAATTTTTTAGAAGCTTTGAAGAAACATAAAAACATCACACAATAAGTAAAAATTAGAGTTACTAACTTTGAATAGTTTCTATGCATTTTTGGTGATTACTCACATGAAATTCACTGAACAAACAAAAACTATTATATAATTATTCCCTACTGTTGATATAGGTGTATTATATATGGTTGAAGATTGGCTTAGAAGGGCAAAAGAATTCTTAGATGAGGCAGAGAATACATTTCTTAGAAAACGTTACTGGTTAACGTGCTTCCACTCTCAGCAAGCAGCTGAGTTCATTTTGAAAGCTGTATTGCTGAATAAAACTGGTACATATATTTTTACACATAGTTTATCTGAGTTACTGGATGCTATATCAACATTAAATGTAAACATCCCCGATGATGTTAGGGTTTTTGCAGATGCTTTAGAACAGCACTACACTAGATCCAGATATTCTGGTGCCCGTGTTAAGGATTATTGTAAAGATGATGCTGAAAGGTGTTTAAAATATGCAAGAAGAATATTTAGCTTTGCGATGGAAATTATTAAAGCATAGAAAGAATGTTATAGAGTCGAGAACGAAAAAATTTGAAAAATTTGTTGCTAATCTAGCTGAGGCTTTCGGAGATAAAGCAACGATAATTCTTATTGGCAGCCGTGCGAGGCGTACAGCTAAGACATATAGTGATTTTGATTTATTAATCATTTACAAAGATTTGAAAGAAGAGGAAGTTTATGCTGTAGTTAGAAATTTTAAGAGCATGGATCTCCCAATAGATTTTCTACCTATACGTATAGAAGATTTTAATCCAAACGATAAGTTATTAAAAGAAATGCTCAAAGAGATGCGTATTTTGCATGATGGAATAAAACTATTTTATGAAAATAAGTTATAATATTGTGTAACAGAGCTCATAGAGAATTCACTACCTAAACCCTTCACAACCTAAAAAATATATCTATCTGTTATTTTTATGATATATTAAACTCAGATAAAAAATATTCCATCAATTTGACTCTTTAAACGATTATCCTGGGAGATAATAATATGATCCGGCCTTACGATAAGTATAGTGAGGTGTATGATTTCCTATTTGAAGATGAGATTGATTATGATAAGGATATTGTTTTTGTTAAAGAAATTATTGATTCTCGAAACTATAAGGAACCAGTGACAATTCTGGACTTAGGATGTGGAACGGGTACTCATGCTATTAAATTTGCAAAAGCCGGTTTTAATGTGATAGGAATAGATATTAGTGAGAGTATGATAAAGAGAGCTGTTAAAAAAGCTAAAAATGAAAATGTAAATATAGAATTTCTTGTGCAGGATATGAGGAAAATTAACATACCAAGAGAAATTGATTGTGCAGTAAGCTTTTTTGGCTCTTTCGCATATTTATTAACAGATAATGATTTGAAGGATTTTTTTAATGGTTTAAACAAATGCCTAAGAAAAGAGGGGCTTCTAATAATAGACCTTGTAAACAGAGAAGGAACCTCAAGAGGACATTTTTTAAAATGGAGATTAAAAGAAAAAGGCAATAAGATTGTTATTAGACTGAGTGAGTCTGAGTTGGACGAAGCAACAGGATTAATTAGAGGAACTTATCAATTTTTCGTAATAGATGCTTTGTTGAACAAATAAAGTTTGAGTCTGAGATGACTTCACATTCGAACTCAACTCAGGTTCCCACGAGCCTCACATCAACACCCTTCATATCGATATAACAACGTTATAAAATATGAAACGGAATATCACCTCCTTGACCATCTGGTCCCACTTGTGTGCCCGCACCGTCTCACCAAACATCCTCTTCACCGCCGAT
>JBECUL010000030.1:0-26257 GCA_040225955.1 Candidatus Asgardarchaeum abyssi
AAGGAGTGCGGCGGAAAAAATAATTTTTTCGCAACCAATACGGATTTTTCACCTAATTAATGCGGAAGTACTGAATAAGGCCAAGCACTATTCCACCTACTACGTCATACCAATAGTGTACTCTTAAATATATTCTGGAATATGATACAAGAGCTATTATGATCACCGAGCTAAATGCTAATAGTTTATTTCTGAATCTTAAAGTTAAATATCCCCATAATGTTGTGCTTCCCTGGGAATGGCCGCTTGGAAAACCGTATCCTTCTACACTAATCTTTCTTTCCTCTACTGGTGGTCTTGGTAATTTAAAAATATCTTTAATTATGCAATTAAGCCAAAGCGATGTTAAAAGCAAAGCCATTAACCTTTTTCCTGTTTTTTTATCTATAGCCCAGTATATAACTGATATTGCAACTATGTAAAACCATTCCTCACCGAGCTGCGTGACCGCTATAAAAAATAGATCTAAAGTACTCAAGGTGAGACCTCCATATAAACTATGCAAAAAATAAATCCTCCCTTAAAATATTTAAAATTTTTAGGAATATTTGAGAAAAAGGTGTAAGTAATCTTTTAAATTTAAACTCTCATTTTCAAGTAGTGAGTTGATGAAGAATGAGCGTTTATGATAAGCTTAAGCCTTTATTCTCTCCGAAAACAATAGCTGTTATAGGTGCTAGTGAAAAAGAAGGGTCTCTAGGAAGAGCTATAATGAACAATTTGTTATCTATAAAGTTTCCAGGAAAGATATATCCCATAAATATAAAAGGAGATACATGCTTTGGCTTAAAGATGTATAGATCGGTCTTAGACGTTGATGGTAAGATAGATTTGGCTATTATAATAATTCCAGCTCGGGCTGTACCTACAGTTCTAGAGGAATGCGTTAAAAAAGGTGTTAAATCCGCTATTATAATTAGTGCTGGTTTTAGTGAGGCTGGAGAAGAGGGAAAAAAGCTTGAAGAGAAAGTACTGTCAATTGCAAGAGAGGGTAACATTAGAGTTTTAGGTCCTAATTGTTTAGGAATTTATAACCCAAGAAGCAAAATAGACTTAATTTTCAACCCTCCAGATAGACAACAAAAGCCAGGTCCTGGAAAAATAGCATTCCTTTCGCAGTCAGGTGCTTTTGGTGCCGCAATTCTGGACTTTATGGCCGAAGAAAATATAGGAATAAGTTCTTTTGTTAGCTATGGTAATGCTATGGACATCACCGAAAGTACACTGTTAGAATACTTTGCTGAGGATCCAGAAACTTCAGTAATAACAATGTACATAGAAGGAGTAAAAGACGGACGTGCTTTTGTGGAAGTTGCAAAAAGAGTTGTGCCAAAAAAACCTATAATTGTCCTGAAGGCAGGAAGAACAGAAGCTGGCGCGAGAGCTGCTAAGTCTCATACAGGTAGTCTCGCCGGCGCGGATGCTGTTTATGATGCTGCATTCAGACAATTAGGTATCATACGTGCAATTAGTATGGATGACTTATTCATAAAGGCAAAAGCATTATCTCTCCAACCACCAGCCAAGGGGGATCGAATAGCCATTGTAACAAATGGAGGTGGTGTTGGGGTAATGGCCTCCGATGCTATCGAGTTAGAAGGAATGAAAGTTGCAGAATTATCCTCAGAAACCATTAAGAAACTTAAGGAAGTATTACCGCCTCACGCATCTCCTTATAATCCTATTGATATTCTAGGTGACGCTGACTATATACGCTACTCTAATGCAACTAAACTTGCTCTTTCTGATCCAAATGTAGATGGTGTGATTGTCCTTATTATTCCACAGTCTCCAGCTTTAGAACACCAAAAGCTTGTTGAAAGTTTAGTTGATATTATAAAATCGCAAGAAAAACCAGTAACTATAGCTATTCCTGGAGGTGACATTTCGAAAAGGGTATCAGAGGAATTTGAAAAACATGAAATTCCAACGTATAAGACTCCTGAGGATGCAGTAATGGCTATGAAAGCTTTAGTATTATATGGTTACGCTCTAAAAAAATACGGCTTGCTTTAATAAATAATCATTTGTGGTTAGTGCTTTTCAGTAATTCTTTTGCACAAATAAGATCATTTTTATCATTTATGTTAAGAAATGAATTAATGAATCCGCTCAACTCATTTTCAATACTGATATAGCTTATTTCAAGCTTGCTAATTATCTTATGAAGTGAAAAAACATTTTTTTGGATTTCGCTTGTTGCAATACTAAGAAAACTTTGAGTTCTATAGAGTGCGGTTAATGGTTCAATATAGCCATTATTCCACTTGGGAACGACACCATCTGAATTTGTCTCACATATTTTTTTAACCAAATATTCAACCAATTCACAATTAATAAGAGGTTGATCTGCCCCGCAAACAAAGAAAAACTCACTATCACTCAATATATCACTTGCACTAATAATTCCTACAAGCGCACTTTGCACTTTAAGTGAATCAAAAATAAATTTTATGTGCCTCCTAATTCTTTCAGGCAGTATCTTATTAATTAAGTCCTTTTGCCATTTAAATTTGAGTGAGATTATTATATTGGAGACATCAAGGTAGTCTCGACATCGAAAAAGTGAATCTAAAACCCATAAAATTAGTGGTTTATTACCCAACTTAATTAGCGGTTTATACATTCCAAATCTTCTACCTATTCCCCCAGCAAGTATTAATATTGAAACAGATTCAGCGTTTTTCATACTTTTTACTTTTAGCAAATTTTATTTATATTTTGTTCAGTTTAAGTTAAAGAGGACATTAAACGCCGAGGGATCGTAATGAAAATAACTGTTAACGAGAAGCATACAATGATAGTAGAAGGAGAAGCAACAATTAAAATAGTTGATGGTGAAGTAGAAATATTTGGTTCTCGCTTTTCTAAAGGCGAAGTAATATATGTCCCATATGCAAAAGCTTTACCATTATATGTATTGAAAAAATTAAGCGCTGAGGCACTATTTTCTGAAGGTGGTAAAATAAGAGAAGTTGATGAAAATACAATCCCTAATGATTGGGACTCGGTTTTTGAGGAAATAAATTTACTTATCAAAAATTCTAAAAATATACCTGTAGTTTTATTTATCGGCGATGTTGATACAGGAAAAACAACTCTAATTACCTACGTGATGAATAAACTATCACAAAGTGGCTATAATATCGCAGTAATAGATGCTGATACTGGACAAAGTGATGTAGGGCCTCCTACTACTATTGGATTAGGTCTTCTAAGGAAAGGCAAGGTTGTATATTCACTTAAAGATGTCGAGTTCATAGACGCCTTCTTCTTAGGATTAACGTCACCCGCAGGTTTGCTTCATCGTTCAATTACTGGAGTTCAACTTATGGTTGAAAAGGCAAAGAAATTAGATACGAACGCTATTCTAATTGATACTACTGGTTGGGTCTATGATCATAATGCTAGAGATTTAAAACTGCTAAAAGTTTTATCCGTTAAGCCTGACTTAATTGTACTCATTGAGAAAGAAAATGAACTTGAATATTATTACAAGATGTTTCATAAGTTCTTTAAGATTTTACGAGTTACCGCTTCAAGATATGTACGGGCTAGAGACAGAGAAGAGCGAAGAATGTTAAGGCAAAAAATGTATGCATATTTCTTACTTAATGCTAAAGAAATAGAGATAGACTTGGAACAAACATCTGCCCTCTATTCATTTCTATGGACAGGGTCTGAGGTAAATAATGAAGATGCTATTAACCTTATTTCATCAACTCTTAGTATTGAGGTTAATAAAATTCTATATGTAGAGGAAACTACAGACTGTATAATCGTAATTACCGAAAGAGGGACTTTCATACCGATTGATAAAGTTGATAAGCTAAAAGATGTTTTTGCAAAGAGAGAAGTGAAAGTTATATCAAGAGATGTTTTCGATAACCTTCTTGTAGCTTTTTTGGACAGTAACTTTTCCTTCCTTGGGATAGGTACGATTTTAGATGTTGATTTTAAAAAGAGAAAACTAAAAGTATATTCAAATGTGAATCCAAATAATGTCAGTGCTTTAATGTTTGGTTACATTCGAATTTCACCTGAAGGTGAAGAATTAGGTTGGACTGGACATTGGCCATTTTAATAATTTATTTTCGGTATGCTTTGTTGACCAAAACAATGTTATATTGAAGTTATGAAATCGGAATTTAGAGCAAGTTATTATGATATCGCATATAACACATTTATCAGCGATATTATTATAACATTACGCAACCATTCATTGAATTGTTCAACAAAGCATTTCGGTAATAAGATTTTTATTATAGTTATAAAGTATATAAAAAGCATATATAGTCTGTATAATTAATTCAATCAATCAAATGTGGTGGATGCAGTGTATATGCAAACATTTGATTACCTTATAATACTCATTAAATCGCTTAAATATTTTCTAAATGATCTAATGATGATACCAGTAGGTGATTATACACTTGGCGAGTGGCTCTATGCAATCTTCTTGTTTGTTATCGTCATTCCACTAGTACCGGGTATTATAGCATATCTTATTTTCAAAACGATAGGTATAAGTGGATTTAGAAGACTTTTCTCGTTTAGTAAAGTTGATAGTCCAATGCATAGATTAAATCCTATAACTAAAATATTATATGTCCTTATGATAGGAGTCTCTGTTGCAATTCTTGAAGAAAATATCTTTATAGGTGATATTGAAATAAGAATGGAATATATTATGCTCGCACTTTTCTTCTCAACTTTCATTGGCTGGAAATATGCAAATCCATCCTCTCAAAAACTTAGAGCTATGACAATAATAATATTGACGCAATGGTTAGTCATTGCATGGGGTCAATCTTTCCTCAATCCTGGATTTTCTACTAATCCACGATATCCTGCAGTGTTTATTTTTCCAAGACCACTATGGCTCTTAGGAATACAGCGAATAACTGTAGACGGATTCAGATATGGATTTGTACAAGGTATTAGGGTTGCTGCTGCATTAAGCGCAGCTTTATTATTAATAACCACAACACATCCGTCATACATTATTTATGCGTTAAGGAAATTTAAAATTCCTCTTGAAATAAATTTCATGGTAAGTATAACCTTTAAGAGTATTCCAACTATCCTTGAAAAGAGTTTCTTAGTATTAAGTGCTGAGAGAGCAAGAGGCTTAAACATTAGACCAGAAAGAACTTATAACATCCCTAAAGCTATAAAATCTGCTCAAAGACAATTGAAAAATATAGTTTATGCGATATTTCCAATAATCATAGAGTCCGTACGAGCTGCTAGGCAGATGGCTGTTGCCGCAAATGTTCGAGCTTTCAGAGCGGAGAAAACAAGAACATATTATAAGGAAATTCCAATGAGCACAAAAGATAAAATTCTTAGCTTAATTTTTGTGGCTATAATGGTTATACTTTTTATCCTAACATAACCTCCTGGAGTAATTCCATTCCTTTAATTATTATTTTTCTAAATTTCTAATTTCAAAAATAATAGTTTTTGTTTTTGCTTCTACGGCTTTTCTTTCTCCTCTATTTACTTTTATTATATCTCCTGATTTGTATTCAATTGCATTCTCTGAGTCGCTATATATAAGGCCACTTCCTTGTTTTATTAAGAAAATTGTTTCAAATTTGTCAGTTTCTGGAAATTGATATTTTTCGCCTTTATCAATAATTATGTAAAATATTGCTAAATTTCTATCTATCATCGCGATGTGCCGATTTGTTTCTCTTTCGCTCATGAGAGCTCTAATGTTTTTAAATTCTACTCTTCTCAAAATCTTCACCTAGTTAGTATTTTTTTAAATGAAAACCAATAGCCATCAACTCTTCCAAAAATAAACTTTTGAATGATAATGTAAATATATAAAAATATAATTTGTTAAGATTCGCGAAAGCGCGGGAATAAATCGACTAATCTAAAATTACAGTTCCAGCAATATTCTGAGTTACTATATATTACCGCATTACAATTAGGGCATCTAATCGGAAGCTTTAATGGATATTTGTATTCCTCCTCTACTTTTATGCCCCCTTCTTCTAGTCTTGTGAAGAAAGGCTTTGGTTTTCTCATTTCTCTAATTCCAGAGAAAATTGCTGCACTGCCCAAAAGTGTAATAAATGTATAGATAGATGGAAGTGTAAAAATAGCAGGTATTGTTTCTAAAGAAAATACATAATAAAAGACCAAGAGGAAGTAACCAATTATTGATGATGTCAACCCATAGATTAATTTCCTAGTAACTTCTCCTATAAAAAGTCCTGCTAAAATCCAAGAAATAATTACTGCGATAAGTGAGTTTGTTTGCATAGCTTTAACATCTATAAGGAAAACGTAATTCAATAAAGTATCTAAAGGTATGGGATTATTATGATATAGCCCTATTTCTTTTTGAAAAGCTACTGCAAGAATCGTAAGTAAGATTGGTGGGGTAACTGCAGCTGTCATGGATCCGACAAATATTTTAAATGATGACATGTCAATCACCTGTTTATTATATTAAGTTCGCATAGACTTAGAAAGGACATATAAATATAAAGAAAAAGCAGAGTTTATGGATTTAAAACTTTTCTTTGAATTTAAATGGAATTATTAAAATAGCAACTCCGAGTATTACGACAATCGCTAGTGCAGCTATTATTTGAGGCCATGGTAGCTCAGTTTCAGTAACTGGAATCACCACAACTTTTTTGCTTGTTGAGGCTATAAAGTTGCCATTGTCCATCAAAATAGCAACAATATAATATGTTCCATCTTTTTCAAATTTATATGTTAATGAAGCAATTCCAATATTATTCTTTATCAACTCCTCAGCGTGCGTAATATAAGTGGTATTAATTAGTGTGCCATTTTGGTCAATAATACCAACTACTATTGTTAGATTTAAGTTGTCCGTGGAATTAACAAGAAATGTTACGTTTATTGAAACCAATTCGTTTTCTTCTGGAAGTAGATTACTGACGCTAAGGGTTATATCACCAAATGGTTCTGTAAATGCATATAGCACATCACCATCTACAGTTGATGGTATGTGTACACCAAGATAGGCTAGTACTGTTGGCATTATATCTATAATTTCTGCATTTGATAAATCAAATGTGCTTTTAACATTCCAGCCAGCGATGTATAGTGGTATTGTTTGCTCATCGGTTCCTCCGTGACTTCCTTCAGATTCCGTATATGCTGTATATCCATCCTTAAGAACAACATACAGGTCTCCTGCAAATGTTGTATTAAGGTGAATATCGCTTAGGGTTCCATTCACAGATGTTGTAGCCCATCTGCTATATATTTCTTTAACTATTCCAGAATCCCATGCATCTTCCACAGCTTTTTCTAAGTCACTTGGATCCTTTAAATATATGAACATTGCACGTCCACCTACTTCAATTGCATAATGATCCACGGTTATAGCACTCCATCTAATTTTTATAGTCATAGCTGTTTTTGCTGGATCAGTATCTGAAAATCCATGATCTGAAGTTACAATAAATAACGTGTGTGACCATAGATTTTTTTCTTTTATCGCTGAAACTAAACGTCCAATTTGCGCGTCAGCATTCTGAACTATCTGATTGTATTCCGTTGAATTAGGACCATAAGCATGACCAGCCCAATCTGTTGCAGGGAGATTTATAACCATTAATACACGTTCTCCAAGTTTTAATTTACTTTCCACTCTATCAAGGCATGAAAGACTTTGATTTATTATCCACTCATCTTGCATTAGTCGTAAATCTAATGGAAATTGTGGATCATAAGGATCATAAGTATTATACTCCGTATAATTAGTAGGTAAAGTATAGAATGCTCCAACAGGTCCCATAACTGAAAGTTTCTCCTTTCCAACTATAAGTATAGTATCTATGCCATCTTGAGTTGCGATTGAGATAAGAGATGGAACTTGCCTAACTTCGGAGAGGTGATCAGGTACATAAATTACCTCTGGTGTGTCTGATGTTGAGAGATGCCATTCACTTGAATTTATAACAAGCGTATTAGCAATCCCATTTGTTTCTGGATAAGCTCCTGTTGCTAAGGCTGCATGCGCAACAGTAGTTACAGAAGGCAGTACGGTTTTTGCATTAAGAGTATATATTCCTTCACTAGATAGGGATGATAGGGTTGACAGATTAAGAGTTGGAATTATAGTGGGTTCTAGTCCATCGATAATCACCACAACAGCAAACCTCCCATAGAATTGAGTATCATTACTATATGCTATGGTATTGAAGTTCTCTGATGCGGTGATAGGTAGCATTATCAGAGCCGTAATCCATAAGATTAATATAATTCGCGCTTCCATTGAGATACCCCTAGCATAATTATTTAAATATAGAAAATCTTGAAATATGAAGTGAACGGGTTTATTGTACTATTTATTATAAGAACTTTATAATATTTTGTATAGATTTATGTGAAAATTGATAAGTAACTAATAAAAAAGATATAAATACGCTCGAATATCAGAATCTATAATATTTATAAAAAGAAGAAGGAAGTACTGAACGAGTTGATGTAAATGAGTTCAGAGAATTATGCTATAGAAATAAATAATTTGTCATTCAAGTATCCTCGTGGCGATGAATATGTTCTTAAGAATATAAACTTAAAGGTTAAAGAAGGCGAGTTTTTGCTCCTTATGGGGCCTTCAGGATGTGGAAAGACAACATTAGTGAACACAATTAATGGCATAATACCTCATGTAATTGAAGGTGTTCGAGAAGGTAGTGTACTTGTTTTTGGAAAAGATGTAAAAGAAACTCCTATTAAAAATATAAGTGAGACTGTTGGTACTGTGTTTCAGAATCCAGAAACACAATTTTTCACAATGACCGTAGAAGAAGAACTAGCGTTTGGTCCAGAAAATCTTAATGTTCCACCAGAAGAGATTAAAGATCGCATCAGAGAAGCAATAGAATACGTTGGAATTGAAGATTTACTGGATAAAGATATAATGAGCTTAAGTGGTGGCCAAAAGCAAAGGGTTGCTATTGCATCCATTCTTACGATGAAACCAAAAATTCTAATACTTGATGAGCCCACATCAGACCTAGATCCCGAGGGTGCTGCAGAGGTTCTTGCAACGGTTAAACGACTTAATGAGCGGTTGAATTCTACTATACTACTAATTGAACATAGATTAGAGGAAGTTTCTAAACACGTTGATAGAGTAATAGTTATGAACGAAGGGAAAATAATAGCTCAAGGTACACCAAGAAAAGTGTTTAATGATACAGAAATGTTAGAAAGTATAGGAATCCGTCCTCCTCAGTCAACACAAGTTGTTGTTGAGCTAAAAAAGAGAGGTTTTAGCATTCCCAACATCGCACTAACTGTCGAAGAAGTAGTAATGGCGCTTCGCAATTTAATAAATAATAACTTAAAAACATCACCACTAAAGAAAATTGAGATAAAAGATAGAACTCAATACAAAATAAAAGAAGAAAATGTACCGCAAATCGAAATAAAGAATCTATGGCACTTGTATCCAGATGGCACATTAGCTTTGCGGGGAATTAATTTAACGATACATAAGGGTGAATTTATTGGTATTATTGGGCAAAATGGTGCTGGCAAATCAACGTTGGTATCTCATTTAATTGGATTACTCCATCCATCTCAAGGATATGTTAAGCTATATGGAAGGGATGTAACAAAACTTCCTGTTTCTGAGATTGCAAGGTATATAGGCTTTATCTTTCAAGATCCTGATCTTATGCTGTTTCAATCGACGGTCTGGGATGAAATTGCATTTGGTCCAAGGAATATGGGGTTGGACGAAGAAGAAGTCAGGAAGCGTGTAGAAGAATCAATTGATATGATGAGACTAAAGGGATATGAAAAGAGGCATCCTCATGCTTTAAGTAGAGGTCAGAGACATAGGGTCGCAATAGCGAGTGTTTTATCTATGAGACCAGAGATTTTAATAGCGGATGAACCAACTACAGGCCAAGACTACGGTGCTACTAAGAAATACTTAGAGCTTCTTAAACGATTAAATGAGGAAGGTAAAACTATTATTGTAATAAGTCATGATATGAAAACAATTGCAAAATATGTTGATAGAGTAATCGTTTTGAAAAAAGGAAGAATTTTACTAGATGGGCCAACTAGAAAAATATTTGAAAAGGTCGACCTTTTGGCATCCACTAATATAGATCCTCCGCAAGTCACTCAAATTTCTTTGAATCTAAAAGAGTTTGGAATACCTGTAGCTTTAACTGTTGAAGAGCTAGTCGATACAATTACAGAGCTTCTGAGAAGGGAATAAATAAAAGGATATAAAGTAGATCTTCTTTTTTATTACTTTGAAACACAATCTACTCTTCAGCAGTAGTTTCTTTTTTCTCAGAGTACCCTATTTTTTCAGCAATTCCTAGATCAAATGCATAGTCTATCCTAATTAGTACCATGAAAATGAAAGCTCCTATGCCGAATTCGAATAAGCTTGCAAGGAAATAACGTATTGCCGCTACACCCGCAGGTGGAATATCAAATTCTAAGTTTTCTGAAGCAAGCCCAGCTTCAGCACGTCCCCATCCTGGTACACCAATCCCTACCACTATTGTACCGAGTAGCGGATATTGGATTAATGCGACAATAACGTAGAAGATAGCTACTATTAGTGCATATTTCATGGCTCTGCTAGTATTTCCTCTGAATACATACATTCCTATTACTCCAGCTGCAAGTCCAAATATATCTAAGATTGGAATGAATAGTTCTAACTTTGTTGGCGCTTTAATGAAACCTCCTTTAAGCCAACCAACTATGTTAAAGAACAATTTTTCATTATCGCCAAGAGAAACAAAAGCCTCACTTGTCCCTTGTTTATCACTAAACATCTTACTGCTTCCACATACAATAATCCTTGTATTTTCTAATTCTATAGCAACAAGCCATGGGATATATCCAACTTTATGTATATTATCATTTGTGTCTTTAGCGTACGAGTCCTCATCGCTGGTTGCTACTATAATTGATGAATCATATACAATAAGACTAGGCGAGTTGATATAAACTGTTTCAATACCAGCGCTAATTATATGAGGCTGGAAATAATCTTTTGTAACAAGAACATTCCATGGACTTCCGTCGTTTGATGTGTCATCATATATTTCATCGCCATTGTCATTAGTTCCATAAAATTCTACCTTATCAGCAACACCTATCGTTTGTAGGATAGTATTGAGATTATCTGGCTGCCCATAATGACGATCACCATACTGAACATCACCCATAATTAATAATTTACCACCATTGGAGACATATTCGGAAAGAGCATTTAATTCGTCCTCTGAGAAAGGACTTATTGGATTTGGTATGACGAATATATCATAATCTTTAAGAATATCATAGGTTACATTTGCATCATTTGGGTCAACCATAATTCCTTGAGACTCTAAGTCGCTCTCCAGTTTTGTATATTTTTCGAGACTGTAATATTGCCCATGGGAATTATCCCATAGAATTTTTATTTCCTCTTCTTGGGCGCTTATAGTTGCAATGAGTGTGGATTGAATGAGTAGGGCCGTGAAAAATAGAAGTATGATAATGGTTACTTTACGCATCAATAATCCTCCTTAATCTTTACTGCAATGTTAATTATATTTGGAGTGTAGGGTCTTATTATTTTTTTTATCGTGAAAATTAAATATAACATTCTATTTCTATAAAACTTTAATTCCTAATTTATATATTAAAAGACAAAATATAAATCCAATAAGATAATCAACATAATAATAACTCTGTTTATAAGGGTGGCAGTAATGAATAAAACTCAGAAAAAACTTTTAGCATTTGTATTAATTTTAGCATTCCTCATGGGACTAACTAATGCACTTACAGAAGTTTTAGTTTACGGAGCTGGTCAGGTAAGCGTTGAAATAAAAGCACCATCGAATGTTGGTAGTGGTGGTAGACCATATGAAGATGGTGTAATGGTCGCTGGACGAAGATACGGATATGAGGTGACTATCTTTCTATCAAATGTCGGTGATGAAGCGTTAACTGATATAACTGTGTATGGAGATGCTGTTGGGACTCCAGAACCTGGTTCTGAATATACATTAAGCCCTAGATCTTCAGACACCCCTAAGATAATCTTCCCGAATGGTTCTGTGATCAATGTAGAGTGGGATCTTAACAATGGACGGGCAATATTTGAAGTAGAAAAGATAGAACCAGGAGAAACTTATCAACTAAGATATTATGTTAATGTTCCAGAAAGTGTAGACAGAGATTATGAAGTAACCTTAAAGATAATTGTAATCATAGGTGAAACTCAACAAACCTTTGAAAAGAAAGTAGTGATAACACCACCTCCAATGTGGCGAGAGTATCTTGTCATTGGATTAACATTAGTAGCATTTGTTGGATTAATATTAATGGGTAAATTTGGCTTCTTTAATCTATACTCCAACGTGGACTTGGTTACAATCAGTATGTTAGCTGCAGCGCAGGTTGTATGGGTACAAATAATTGGTAGACAATTCGTATTTCCAGTACTAGATAGAATTCCAATGACGTATAACTTCGCGGTAGGAGACTTTCCATATATACTATTATTAATCACCTCAGCAATGCTTGTCAGAAAACCTGGTACTGTGAGCCTTACATTATTCGTATATAACATTGTTTCTGAAATTGGATGGTACGGCCTTAATCCACTATGGTGGCCATATCCATTTGCTCAAGGATTAGCTGCAGATTTGTACATGCTACTAAGAGGAAGAGCTATTTTCACAGAAAGAGTTGCATTCTTTAAGCTAAAGATAACTCCTGAAGAATTAGAGAAGCTTCCTACGATACACTATCTTGATCTTGTAGATGGTTTCATTATAGGATTCCTTAGAGGTCTATTTATGCAATTGTCATTATACTTAGTGTTCTATCCAAATCTGTTTCACCTATACTATGCATGGGGATATGCTTTCTACTGGGTTACGATACCATGGGCATTTGGAAACGGAATAGAAGGAGCTATATCGGTTAAAATAGCAGCAAAAATAGAAGAAGCTCTGCAATACTAAAACAATAATGCTCATTTTTTATTTTCTATTGCACTATTTTTTAATTATTAGTATCGCTATTCTTAATGTTAATCAGAGACTATTAATATTGTTAATAAAAAGAAATCTTCCCTATTGTTAATTATTTCTTTTTATATAATCGGTTACAGTGGTCTGATACTTCAACATATCTATAAGATAAGAACTCTTAATCCACAAATTTATTGGTGTTCTTAATCTTGATTGGACATCCTCTATTGCTTCACTAAGTGAAGGAAATTTCTTAGGTGGTCTTTTTAAGGCTGTTCTTACGTTTTCTCTTATTTGCCAGTTTCCCACTGGAGCAAAATATTCTGGACGAATTTCCCTTACAACTATAACTGCAGCTTGTCTTCTAATTCTATTTAAGTACTCAAATACACCCAATCTGATGGCATAATATCCTCCATCTTCATCACTTACACGTCCATCTGCTAGTTCATAAACATAATAAATCTCTGGCTTTTCTGTTGGAACCCATATTGTTTGAGGCATCCAAATCTCAATCATTTCTAGAGCTAGTGAATGTGGATACATAATTATTTCATAGTGGTTGCCAAGATATTCATTATGAAAAACAAGAATATCGCTCACTAAATCATAAGTTATGATAGTTTTTCTCATTTTTTCTGATAACATTTTATCAACAGCTGTTATTGACCAGCGAGTTGGAACCAATTTTCTTCTATTTCTATATCCAAATACGCCTACACTTAGCATTCTTATTAAGGAATATATACTGATATTTGAGGAGTATAATTCCCATATTGCATCAACAGTTTTTATATCTTTATCTTCAATAATCTGATCTACTTTCCTTGGAATTACAGGATTCGATGCTAAGTCTAATTTATTTACTTGTCCTTCTACTCCAATAGGTGTAACAATACCATCAAAAGTTAAACGGTAAAGAGGAGGTTTTCGTAACTTAACTTCAACATCTGTTGGTTTTATAGACATCGATAGCTCCTGCAATTTTTCAAGTAATTTTTCTTGAAAGCGAGATGGTGTTTTTATATGCATATTAGCTTTAGAATAAAGAAGAGAGGCTCTGAATTTAATTATATCGAGAAGAGAAGTTCGTTTTTTAATCCAATCTTTAGGAGAATCGAAAAGCCTTGCAGGCTCTCCAGTTTCTGGAGGCACCAAACCACCTATATTTATTCTTGGGTATCCCCACTCTCCAACAAAAACACCAGGAGGTGATGATCCAAAAAATTCAGTTTTTCTCCCAATCTTCTGAGAAACTTCCCTTAGAGATCGAATTCTAAGCAGAATAGGACATACGGGCCTTCCACAAAGATGTCTAGATCCCTTACATAAAGTACAAATATTCTTACCTACGCTTTTTAAGATCATCCCTAATACAGTATGCTCTTTTGCATTTTAATATTTTAGCATATAAAAATAAATTGTGTTTTTATTTATGTTTGTTCTTTTTCTCTAATTTCTTTAATTCTTCTTTTTACTCTCTTATGCTCCATAATTGCAATTAGCAACATTATCACACCAACAGTATATCCGAGATAGTTTAATGTGAAGTATAAGACATATTGGAAAATCAGATAGTTCCCCACTTCGTGAAGTTTTTCAACTCGCAGTGACTTAAGATCTAAAGATGAATTTCTTATCTGATTTACTATTGTCTCATTAAATGCATCATAGATTGCAACTCCTTGCATATGGTCGTATTCCTCTTCAGGAATTCCTAGCGTGAATAGAATAGTTGCTGCAATGTCTACAATTCTTGCTGCTTTGACATGATGCCCCTTATTTAAAACTGGGCTCCATAGGAATAGAGGAATATCTATTACAAGTGATGGGAGAATATGATGGTGCCTTCGCTCAAACATTCCATGGTCCGCAATTACAATTATTAATGAGTCGTTAAGAATACCCATCTCATCTAATTTTTCAAAAAGTCTACTTACTTGTAAGTCATTAAGTTTCATAGCTTCTCTGTATTGGGGACTGTCGTGCCCAAATTGATGACCAACCTCATCAGTATCTGGAAGATGAACGTACATAATATTTGGCACGTCATCATCTAAATGGGCCAAAGCTTTATCCATGGCATCCTTTGACCCAGTATATGTAGTTACTCTTTCTATATAGCCTTGTGGGGCATCATCGCCTAACATTGACATAAAATTTCCACCAACTATAAATGACTTATAATCATACTTTGCAGCTATTTCAAAGACGTCTGGGACATCTAAGTCTATCACGTAGTTCTCGAAAACTCCATGAACTTCGGGATACACACCTGTAAACATTGACGTATGAGCGGGATATGTTACTGGAGGATCTACTGTGACAGCATGATCTACAATAACGCCTTCGGATGATATGTTTTTTATAAACGTTACTGTGTCCCAAAATACATCTGCTCTTGCACCATCAAATGTTAATACGAAAATATGATGAACTAACGGTTCTGCTACCTCTTTTTCTGATTTAATATTAGTTTTAGTTGCTGATCCACCTGCATAGGGTTGAGTAAAGAGAAAAGCTATTAATATAAATATTACAATTCCCGTTTTGATTACCCTTCCCTTTTTCATTTTGTTAAGTATCGTTTTTTCTTTACTTTTAATAAAAACTATGAATCCAAAGGCGAAGATTATTATTCCTGGCACTATAAATATAGTCCATTCCCTTAGTAGATATGTAAGATTGCTGTAACTTACATGAATCGCCACTACACTATCTTCTAGTGCATTTATATCATCTGTACTGAGCAACATAAAAGGATAAATTACTGCAATTATCCATATAACAATAATCAATAAAAGAACTATTTTTGTAATCTTACTTTTTAGTAGCTTGCTTATGATACTCAAGAGTAGCACCTCTACTGACTTATATTGTAGTGAATAACAAGTCTTAAAGGCTTAGTAACATCATTAAGAAGACTATACCTTTATCCATAATGATTTTACCATATAAATAAACTTAACGTTATATACAAACAAATTAAAAATGTAACCTTTTTCATAGTTTTTCAGCGCTTCTTAGTGCTTCCTTTATTCTAAGTTGGATGACTGGGTTTTCTTCAATTTTTTGTCTTTCCTTAAGTGTTTGTATAAACTTTTCTTTCAACTCTGGTCTTACTTTCAATACGTTTTGGATGAATGTAATGGCGTCATGCCTATGCTGCACATTCTTTGAATTTATATAATCAAACATTTTATCTGCAAGTTTTGATACAGCCTCTGGTGTATATTTTGATAACTTTAATAAAACTATCAAGGCAGAGTTTCTAACTACTGTTATTTTATCATTCTCAAATAGTTCAAAAAGCTTATCTGCAATCCCTGAAAGTTTTTCTGGTTTTCGTAGACTTATCAAATCCAAAACTTTGGTGGCTGACCATCGATACCTGAAATCCTTTTCATCTAATAATTTAATTATATCATTTAAAAGCTCATCGTTCTCTATAGCTTCACTTGAAAGTTTCCGATATATAGGTGTAACGTCTTCCATCGAAAGAAGTTCTTTTTTTATAGATTCATCTAACACTATGATCACCATAAAGTGGATTATTATTACCAACTTAAAAATGAGGTGTGTTAATACTTTTAATAAGATTTTCCATAACTTTCAGAATATGAAAAAGATATTATTTGACTCTCTCTATGCTGAAATCTATCTTATCTTTCTCTTCTATAATTATATTAGCATAAAATCCTCGGGATGCTGGCCCCGGATTTATTATGAGGGTTCTTCCTATATAGTCGTATCCTTGCGCCTCGTGAATGTGTCCATGAGTCGACAAAAGCGGCTGATACTCCTCAATTATTCTCTTAACAGATTTACTACCAACATGTTGATGCATAAAAGTAATATCTAATTTAGTACCGTAGGGTGGTACATGCGTTACTAAAATAAGCTTCTTGTCACGATAATCACTAGCATCTATACTACTTTTTAAACGATCATATATTTCATTCTCATTAAATTCAATCAATGTATTAAATGGTGTTATATTTGATCCTCCAAAACCTACTATAACAAAATTATTCATCTCTACGTTTTTCTCATGAATATTTCTACATGTTCGAATGATATCCACATTTAAAAGTTCCCTTGGATCACAATTACCAGGAATGAAAAAGGTTGGTATATCTTCGAATGAGAGATACTTTAGTATTGCTGAAACTTGATTAATGCTTCCAAAATGTACAATATCTCCAATTATTATTACAACATCAGGTTTAGTTTTCAAAATATTTCTTCTCTGCTTTACAACTGCTGTAAAATATCCATGAATATCCGTTATAGCATAGATCCGCACCGCTCTCACCTAATTAATTCTGTAGAAATAAAGTATATGCTATGTATGTTATGAAGTATTTATGTATTTATCTTATTTATTATATTGTAAAACTTTATTAGAACCTTATTACAAATTATTTTTCATGTCTGAGGAAAAAAGACGTATAAGCTGGCATGATGTGGAAGTCCATGTTCTTAGACGAGCAGGTAGATGGATTACTGGTGTCTTAGTGCAAGAAAGTGATGATGGTAAACGTAGAGCAAAGTTATTCAAAGCTATTATAAAAGATGATGGGAGTAAGACAATAACATGGAAGGGACAAACCTTTAAAGTTTCTATGATACAAAGAATAAATATCCCATCTTATGATTACTGGGAAAAGCTGGTTAAACGTACTACAATTATATTAAAGAAAGTTTTTGGAGTGAAGCGTGGCACATTAGAGGAATTTACTTAATTTAAATTCAAATTACTAATTAGTTCATGTATAAGTAAATATTTTCAGATTCTTTTTTTGGTGGAGCAAAAGCGGTTATATAGTATGAATTCTAAAAATATTTTTTAGGGAGAATGAGTAAATTAGACGTTAAGGTCCTACAAAAATTAGTTGAAGTTAGGTGATTTTATGTGAGTGAATCGAAAGTAATTAAGATAACTGAGAATGTATATTGGGTCGGGGTGAATGATGATCAAAAACAACTCTTTGAATCCTTATGGTCACTACCATTTGGCATCAGCTATAATTCGTACCTCATTATTGGGGAAGAGAAGACAGCTTTGGTGGATCTTGTAGAAAAATCATTTACAGAGAAGTTGATTGAGAAGATAAATAGCATTTTTAATATTAAAAAGTTAGATTATATAATCCTAAATCACCTAGAACCAGATCATACTGGTGCTCTTAAGGATGTTACAGCTCTTGCTAAGGATGCGAAAATAGTACTCAGTAAGATAGGCATACCAATACTCAAAGGATTTTATAATGATATAAAGAATGAGATTATACCTATTAAGGATGGTGACTCGCTTTCACTTGGTAAGAAAACTATCAATTTTATTCAAGCTCGATTTTTACATTGGCCAGAAACAATATTTTCTTATTTAGAGGAGGATGGTATTCTTTTTAGTTGCGATGCGTTTGGCTCCTATGGTATTTTAGATAATGGAATTTTTGATGATGAGCTTGATTTATCGTTCTATGAAAAAGAAGCAAAAAGATATTTTGCAAATATAGTCAGCAAATATGCAAAATTTGTAATAAAAGCGATAGATAAGTTAAATCAAAAAGGTATAAAACCAAAGATAATAGCACCAAGCCATGGGCCAATATATAGAAGTAATCCAGAATTCATAATAAGTAAATATTATAAATGGTCCCTACCAGAATACGAACGAAAAGTTGTTATAGTATATGGTTCTATGTATGGAAATACGAGGCAAATTGCTATCAAACTTAAGGAGCTTCTAGAAAATGAGGGGATCTCAACAGTGCTTTTTGATAGTTCCTATGATGATGTAAGCTTTATGCTGCGAGAAGTTCTTGACTCTCCAGCAATAGTGTTTGGGGTTCCTACATATGACGTAAAAATGTTTCCCAAGATAAAATATATAACTGACTTAATTGTTAGCTATAAAGATATAAAGGGTAGAATAGCCGCAATTTTTGGATCGTACGGATGGGGCGGTGGAGCAATTAAAGAGCTCAGAGCAGAATTGGAAAAGAATAACTTTAGAATAATAGAGCCAATAATTCAAATTAAGGGGGCTCCACGACAAGAACATTTCAAAGAAGCGGAAATACTAGCAAAAAATCTTATTCAAGAAATAGATGCGTTCATAAAAGAATAATATCCCTTTTGCAGTTAATATAGATATAATAAAACTGAATTTAAGATCGGGTTTGTGATAACATGAGTCCGTTTCTCAGCTTTTCATATTTTTCATTGCCAAGAACTAATAATTTTAAGAAAGTAGATTTAAACGAAATAGGTACAAAATTTGAAAGAAAGAAACAAGAAATATATTTATCCGTAAATTTCCCATTTTGTGTTGACATTTGCGATTATTGTGAGAAAAAAGCTTATCCATTTAAACCAAGGAACGTATATCGGTATCTTACACGCCTAAGTAAGCAAATAAATTCATTTACTGAAGTCTCAAACAGCTTTAAAGTAAAAGACATAATTATAACTGGTGGATCTCCCTCAGTGCTTGATGAGAAAGATATCTATGTGATAATAGAAGCAATCAACTCGGTTTTTGATGTAAAAGGGCAAGTCTTTCTTGATGCTAATGTTTCCGATTTGTTTAATTATGAAAAAGTCGAGGCTCTTTATTCCGCGGGAGTAGATTACATAAATATAAAAACGCCAACAATGAGTAAAAGAGAGCTTGAGACATTAGGCCGTTACGATTACTATCCCGAAGACCTAACAAGAGCTATTAATAATCTAAAGGATGCAGGATTCAATGAGATAATTCTAAGTACTATGTTTATGTTTCCAGGAAATTCTGTGGAATCATTCGAAAAAACATTAAATGAGCTACTCTCTCTAAGTCCTACATTTCTTCATATAAGACCTTTCATGTTAAACCCAAAATCTAAACTAGCTTATAAAATTTCAATAAATAAAGCTCCTAACATACCTAAGCATAGACTTTTTAGAAAGTTCTTAAAAAAATTCTACGAAGTAATTAAAAATTTTGAATATACAATCACAACACCGTGGACTGTGCATAAAAAGAAGAAAGTTAAATTTACTTTTAATCCACTTCCAATTACAAGAAACATTGATTTTCTTTCACTAGGTTCTGATTCTATCTTTAGACTCGGGAATTTATTAATGAAAGCACCAAGCCTCACCGAATTTATGGCAGAGGGTAAGACTTTTTTCTATATGTACGAGATGCCAAAGCACGAAGAATTGATATTATATATACTATTACAACTTTTCAACGGGCTTCAAATAAATCGTAGACTATTTCGCCTAAAGTTTGCAGATTATGACGCCTTTGATACTGTTACTGAATGCTTTGAAAAGTTTAAGAGAAGAGGATACTTTATTGAAAAGAAAGAGTTTCTTCAGTTGAGTGATAGGGGAATTATTCTAATTGGTTTACTGACGTATAGATATATGAAACAACTACAAAAACTTATTTTAGCTTAGTTGCATTACTATTAAAAATAATAATTAATCCACGAGTGGATAATATGGGCACAGCTCTTATTTTTAGCTATTCTAAAGTAAATCGAATAAGTTATAATGTCCTTCTAGGGGCTCTGGAAAAGTGGAATATTATTGATAGTGAGTTAGATATAAAAATAGTTAGCCCTAAAGAAATAACGAATACTATTTTATCTCTTAAAAAGAAAGGTTATGAAAAAATAATTCTCGCGTTTTCTTTCATGACTACTCAAGTCTTTGAGATAATACATCTAATATCCTCTGCTAGAATGGTAGATCCTTCCATTATTCTAATTGCTGGAGGCCCTCATCCGTCAGGAGATCCAATAGGTACCCTTCTTTTAGGATTTGATTTTGTTATTATTGGAGAGGGGGAGATAACATTTCCAAGGATAATTGAAAAGATAAAAAATGATGAAGATCCAACTAAAGAAAGAGGACTTTTCTTTTATAATGGAAATAAATTTAAATTCACTGGAAAACAAAAAGAAATAGATCTAAATGAGTATCCTCCGTTTTCTTTGAAGTTCAAAAAGTTTAATCCCATAGAGATTACCAGAGGGTGCCCTTTCGCTTGCTTTTACTGCCAGACATCATATATGTTCTCTAAAAAGGTTAGACATAGGTCAATAGAAAACATTTTGAGATATATATCTATCATGAACAATTTAGGGCTTCGCGACGTTCGATTTATATCACCGAATGCATTTTCCTATGGATCTATTAATGGAAGAAAACCAAATATTAGAGCTATTGAAGAACTGTTAGAAGGTATCAGAGGTATAATAGGTCCAAAAGGACGTATTTTTTTCGGCACATTTCCCTCAGAAGTTAGACCCGAGTTTGTTTCCGAAGACATTTTAGAAGTTATAAAAAAATATGTTAATAATGTCAATTTAATAATTGGTGCTCAAAGTGGTAGTCAAAGGGTGTTAGATATAATAAATCGAGGACATACTATTGAAGATATATATAAAGCAGTATCATTATCAACTAAATATAATTTCACTCCTAATGTTGACTTTATTTTTGGCTTGCCAGGTGAAACAGAAGCCGATATAAATAACACTCTGAAGGTTATGAAGGATCTTATAAAAATGGGTGCGAGAATACATGCACACACGTTTTTGCCACTTGTTGGAACACCTTTTTCTAAAAAGCCACCAGGATATATCAATAAAAAGATAAAACGTATATTAGGAAAACTTGCCCTCGAAGGAAAATTATATGGTGAATGGGCTAGTCAAGAATTAGAAGCACTCAAAATACATTCTTATTATGCTTTAAGAAATAGACTCTTACAAGAATTTCAAAAATATAAACGTCTTCTAAAAAATCCAATTTTTTCATTTTTTGCATAACTGCTCTTTTCAAGAAAATAAAACATTATTATTATAGCATCATTATTTTTTAATAAATCATTAACTTTTGTTGGATAAAATTAATTAGGGATTGCATTAGATTACCATCTAAAACAATAATATTAGCAATCTATATTTAATGAGGTGTGTTCTAATGATAGAAGTTAGATGGCATGGTCGGGGTGGTCAAGGCGTAGTTACTTCTAGTGAGCTCCTCGCACGTGCGGCTTTGATTGAAAAAAAATATGTTCAGCATTTTCCTGAGTTTGGACCTGAAAGACGTGGTGCGCCTGTTCGGGCCTATACACGAATTTCTAATGAGCCTATTGAAATTCATACAGGAGTCTATGAGCCAAATATAGTAGTTGTTATAGATCCTTCATTGGCTTTGGAACCTACTTTGTATCTTGAAGGTGTGAAAAAGGGTGCTAAAGTTATAATCAATGCCAAAGAAATTAAAGAGGAGATAGCTTCTAAAATTAAATCGATAGGTGCTGAGTTGTATTATGTCGATGCATTCCAGATAGCTCTAGATGTTTTTGGTAAACCCTTCTACAATACCCCTATGTTTGGTGCTTTAGTAAAAGCTACAGGAATCGTAGATCTCAATGCTGCAATTGAGGCACTGAAGCAAAGATTTAGTGGAGATATTGCTGAGAAGAATATACAAGCTGTAAAAAGAGCTTTTGAGGAGGTAAAAAAATATGAGTAAGAAATTAAAAAATTGGAAGGAAATTCCTATCGCAGGTTTAATAACAGAACCAGCATCCTCATGGAACTATAAAACTGGCAATTGGCGTGCTTTAAAGCCTATACTTGATCAATCAAAATGTATAAAGTGTCTTTTATGTTGGGTATATTGTCCAGAGCCAGCGGTTCGTCGTCATGAAGATAATTCCGTTGAAATAGATTATGACTTCTGTAAAGGTTGTGGTATTTGCGCATCTGAATGTCCTGTAAAAGCAATAACTATGGTACCTGAGGGTGGTGAGTGAAAGTGGTTAAAATGAAGAGAATAGGTTTAACTGGAGATTCTGCCGTTGCATTTGCTGCTAAACAGGCAAATGTGGATGTTATTTCAGCTTATCCTATTACACCACAAACTATTATTGTTGAAGTATTAAGTGAGTTTGTTCATAATGGCGAATTAGATGCTGCGTTTATACCCGTTGAATCTGAACATTCAGCATTATCTGCAGCCGTGGGTGCATCCCTAGCTGGAGCACGTGTGTTCACAGCTACTGCTAGCCAAGGATTAGCTCTTATGTATGAGATATTATATATTGCTGCATCTTTAAGAGCACCCATTGTAATGGCATTAGGCAATAGAGCATTTTCTGCACCTATAAATATACACTGTAGTCACGATGATGCCTATGCAGCTCGAGATACTGGTTGGATACAACTTTTCTCTGAAAATCCCCAAGAAGCTTATGATCTGACACTACAAGCATTTAAAATTGCTGAAGATAAGCGTGTCTTGCTACCTACTATCGTAAACCTTGATGGGTTCATAGTCACTCACTGTTTTGAGGGTCTTGATGTTTTTGAGGACGATGAAGTTCCCAATTTTCTACCACCAAGAGAACCTGTATATCAGATAGATCCTGACAATCCAATAACATATGGTCCATTGGCATTCTTTGACTATTATATGGAAATTAAGAGACAGCAAGCTGAAGCAATAAAAAACTCGTATCCAGTTATAAAAGAAGTTCTAAATGAGTTTAGCAAATTTAGTGGTCGAACATATACGCCAATAAAGACTTATGGTATGGAAGATGCTGAGGTGGCTATAGTTGTATTAGGTTCAACAGCTGGTACAGCACGTTATGTTGCTAAAGAGTTAAGGAAAGAAGGGAAAAAAGTGGGCGTAGTTAGTCTAGTTGTCTATAGACCACTTCCTGTTGATGAACTTGTAGACATCTTAAAATCTGTAAAAGTTGCAGCTGTACTTGACAGATCATATAGTTTTGGAAGTCCTGGAGGGCAGTTATACATGGATATATCAGCAGCATTGTATAATGAATCTGAACGTCCGTTGCTATTTAATGTAATTTATGGCCTTGGCGGTCGTGACATGACAGTTAATAATCTTAAATCTATATTTGAGAAAGCATTAGAATATGCAGAGAAAGGCAAGATAGAGAAGAAAGAACTCTGGGTGGGTGTTAGAGAATAGGAGGTATGTACAAAATGAGTGAAATTAAATTATTAAAAACGATAAAAGAACTTCCTCCTGATGACAAATACGAATTTGCTCCAGGTCATCGACTGTGTGCTGGGTGTGCAATTCCTATTCTTGTAAAGATAACTCTAAAAGTAATTCCAGATCCTAAAGTTATAGTGAATGCTACCGGATGTTTAGAGGTTGCTACTACTATATATCCCTATACAAGTTGGAATGTCCCATGGGTTCATAATGCATTTGAGAATGCAGCAGCTACAGCTTCTGGAATAGAAGCTGCTTTTAAAATATTTGAAAAGAAATATGGTAAAAAGAAACCGCACATAATTGTTTTTGCAGGTGATGGTGGAACTTTTGACATAGGAATACAAGCCCTAAGCGGAGCTTTAGAAAGAGGTCATGATTTCGTCTATATTTGCTATGATAACAACGCATATATGAATACTGGAATACAGAGGTCCAGCGCAACTCCACGTGGAGCTAGAACAACAACATCTCCCGCGGGAGAGGTAATTCCTGGAAAACCAGAAAGAAGTAAAGACTTAATTGCAATAGCTGTAGCTCATGGGATTGAATATGCTGCAACTGCTAATCCAGCATATCCCATTGATTTGGCAAATAAATTGATTAAGGCCGACGCAGTTGAGGGCCCAGCTGTAATACACTACTTCTCACCATGTCCAACTGGATGGTATTTTGATCCATCTCTATCTATAAAAATTGCAAAACTAGCTGTTGAAACTGGCGTATGGCCCTTATACGAGGTTGAGAATGGAAAATATAAAATAAACAGTCCAAGTTTGAAATATCTAAAAAGTCCTAAGCCACTAGAAGAGTATCTTAAGTTGCAAGGGAGATTCAAACATCTTCTTAAACCTGAAAACAAATGGATGCTAGATTTATATAAGCAAGATATCGAATATCAGTGGACTTTATTGAAAAGACTTACAGGGATAGGATAACATTTCTCTTTTATTTTTTTCTATGAAAAACTTGCGGCTCCCACTATATCTCCTACTCCGCCACTTTTAAATATTTCTAACATCCGCCTTAGCTCGTTTATCTCGACTTTTATCACCTCCTCATATCTCCTCGCATACGCCTCTATCCGTTTCAGCTTCCTCGTAATTAATTGACTCTTACTGGCATCTCTATACTTCTCCCCCTTCATCACCAGCGCATGCATCACTACCAAAAGCTTCCTTGCCAACGCCACCAACGCTACCTTGTGCCCTCTTCTCTTCATAATATTGTAATAGAACAAGTATAAGCTCTTCGAAGCCTTCGTCCTCACTATCGATCCGGCAACCTCTGTCAACACATGCCTCAAATATGGACTACCCCGTTTCGTTATCCCACGACCCCACTGCTTACCATTCGACTCATTTATGCGTGGAACAAGTCCAGAATAGCTCGCTATCTGCTTCCCATCAATGAATCTCTCAAAATCCAATCTCCGCAATGACAGTCGCTGCCGTTATCATATTAACTCCAGGTATCGATATAAGTATCTCCACCTGCTTCTTAATCCTCTCGTCACTATCTACAACTCTCGCTATCATCATCTCTATACGACTTATCGCCTCGTTAATCCTCTCTATCTCCGTCAATAGAACCAAAATTAAATCTTTATCCAAGCTCTCAAGGTACGCTCCACTAAGCACCTCCATAAGCACTTCCCTCTTTTTTGCAGGTGCAACTCTTATAGCATCATCTGCATCACCTGCGATAAGCGCTTTCAGCACTCTCATTCTGGAAACCCCAAAGATGTCCGAGAAAACACGCTTCAAATCAAGGCGTGCCGCAGATAAAAACGATTGTACCCTGTTCTTGTGACTCGTATTCTCGTCTACTAATTTTCTTTGAATTCTAATTAAATTCCTTAACTTTCGAATGCTTTCATCTGGTACATAGGATTCCTCAACAAGTCCCTTCGCGTACATCAATGCAATCCATGTTGCGTCGTGTTTATCGCTCTTCTTCCTCTTTCTCGGAACCTGAGATGGGCTAACTGCGTGAACCGAAAAACCGTGTTTTTTGAGGCAGTCGTAGATGGCGTACCAGAAGTTGTTAGATGTTTCTATAACAACTTCGCTACACATGTTCTCTGAAAGTCACTCCGCAAGCTCATTATACCCGTAGCGATCGTTGCTAAACGTTCTTACACTGATTATTGATTCATTAACAAAATTTAAAATAACTGAAGTGAATCTTTTTTATGA